>JABMQA010000787.1 GCA_013203545.1 Bacteroidota bacterium | reverse complement strand
TGTGGAATGTGGACTGTGTGGAATGTGGGCTGTGGACTGTGGACTGTGGACTGTGGACTGTGTGAATGTTGACTGTGGACTTAGTGGGATGTTGACTGTGGACTGTTGACTGTGGACTATGGACTGTGGACTGTTGCTTGTGGCCTGTGGACTGTGGAGTGTGGACTTTGGACTGTGGACTTTGGACTTTGGACTCTGGTCTGTGGACTGTGGACTGTGGGCTGTGGACTGTGGACTGTGGACTGCGGACTGTGGACTGCGGACTGAAGACTGAGGACTGCTGACAACCACTTCAATCCTCCCTCCCTCCCCGGTAAACTTAAAAGCATTCGACAGCAAATTATTCAGGATCTGCTCAAATTTTTCCTGGTCGATGAACGCAGGGATCTCCTCGTTTTCGGAACGAAATGTTAAAGTGATATGCTTTTGTATTGCCAGTGATTCAAAAGCCTGGAAATACCCTTTGACCAATTTTACGAGGTTTATCTCTGTTGCCCTCAGATGCATTTTGCCCGACTCAAGCCTTGAGAGGGTTAGTAAACTATTGATCAACTTCTGCAAACTTTGCGCATATTTCCTGGCAATGGTTAATTCCCTTTTATCAGTCTCATCCTGCGTTTTTGACAACACCTTTTCGAGTGGTCTCATGATCAGGGTCAGCGGCGTACGGAATTCGTGTGATATGTTTGCAAAAAACCTTGATTTCAAATGGTCGAGCTCCCGAAGCTTATCTGATTTTACCATTTCAAGTTCAAGTGTATGTTGTGCCCTGACCTTTCTGTTGCGGATGAATATGATCGCCCCCAGAACAATGATCAGTAGCAAAACGCCCAAACCAACAAGAAAAAGCCTTGACCTTTTTATTGTCAGGCTTTTCACCTCATTATCCTTTTCCAGCATCGAAATCTGATTTTGTGCTTTTTCGGTTTCATATTGCCCTTGCAACATGGCCCACTGCCTTTTGTTCTGCTGGTTGACTATGCTGTCCTTCCATTGGGTGGCTAGCTTATAGTACTTAAAAGCTGATGCCTCATCATTCAGGGTGCTGTCGAGCCGGTAATATAGCCAGTAGATTTTCTCCATGTATGGTTTCAGGTACATTTCATATTCCATTTTTTCATTCAGGTAGGAAAACATTTGATGGTTCTGTTTTGTCAAATAATTCCGGCACATGTGCAGGGAAACCTCCAAATCTTTTCTGCATTTGTCATACCTGCCGGTATTGAAATACAAGTCCGCAAAATCATAGAGAAGCCTCACCTGTAATTGGCGTCCGTTACCTGCCTTTCCATAGGCATTTATCAGATATTCTTCTGCCAGATCGTAGTACTCAGGTCCTGCAGCCAGGTATGCTTCATTCGTGATAAGGTAATTATATGCAAGGTATCCCTGGTGCAGCGTATCCCAAATTACCTCAGCCTCTCTGAAATAATACAGGGCAGAGTCCAGATCACGGCCATGGTAGCAACGTCCCAAAGCCTCATAAGCCTCCACCTGCTTCCATATTTTTTTGTTTTCTATTGCCAGTTTAAGCCTCATGTTAAATGTCCTGATGGCTTTTGCTGTATCACCATACCTGAGGTATGAATTGCCTAGGTGAATCAACGACAGAAGAAGGTATCCGGTGTCCCGTTGCACCTCAAACAGTTTGAGCGCATGCTCATGGTATTTGCAAGCCAGGTCGTAAGACCCAACATAAGAATGGATACCGGCAATCTGGGAAAGCAGGTTTGCCTGCTCAAAAATCATGTCGAGGGAATCGAACAGACGGAGGGCCTCCAGCTGATCGGCCAGCGCATCCGAATAGTTATCCATAACATATTGGCTATTTCCCTTGCTATACAATGCCATGGCTTTGCCCAGGGGATAATTTTCCTGCCCGGCCAGTTCCATGGCTTTTTTAGCATAATCCATGCTTTTTTCACTGTCGGTAAGTGAATATGCAAGGGCCAGCTTATTATAGGCATCAACCAGTGCAATGCCCGATAATTCATTAAGATTTTCTGCAATACTGTCAACTTTTATAAATTCCGCCCGGTTGAACACCTGTACCTTTATGGTGCGTTGCAGTTTATTCGTCGCAAGTGTGTCCCATCCTTTTGCTTCAGCAATGGATGCTGTTGCATATCCAACCCTACCCTTTACGTTGTCGTGCCCGTAATACCACATCCTGTAAACAGAATCCTGTTTTAAAACTGCGGGATATGTGGTAAGCCATGCATCCCATTCCCCAACTGCTCCGGCGTTTAGCACCGGGTTTCCGGGAAATTTCTTCCAGATGAACCCATTCCGGGATGTTGCATAACCCAACTCGTGCTGAACGAGGTTCGACCCATGGTACCACATCTCAAAGTACGAACCATTGAATATCACAGCTTCCACCATTGCAGCGTGGTCTTCCCAGGTGCCCGGTTTCCCAACATCGAGTACAGGGTTCGCCGGATGCTTTTGCCAGACAATACCATCATCAGAAGTGGCATAACCCACTCTTCCAATTACGGGTATCCCACCTGCAATCCCGTTGTACCACATATGGTATCGCTTTCCATCATAAATCACCCGGGGGCCGCCAAAACCCCAGGCCTCCCACTTAACATCCTTTGTTGGCATTAAAACCGGTTCCGGGTGTTTAGTCCATTTAAGCCCATCAGCCGAAAATGCATAACCGATCCAACCTGTATTGTATTCTTTTGACCCGGCGGTGTACCACATGTAAAACATGGAGTCTTTCTTTATGATATCGATTGAACCAATCCAGGTGTCCCAGGATTCACTTTCACATGTGAATTCCAATGGGTTGTTTTCATCTTTTATCCATTTGATGCCGTCGTTGGACGTGGTATAACCATAGGCGACATTGTTCGAATTCCATCCTTTGTACCACATTTGGTACTGATCCTGATCAAAAATCACGACTTTTGGGATAATGGTATAATCCCAATCTTCGCTTGTCTTAGGTTCTATAACAGGATTGCCGGGATATTTGTACCATGTGGTCTGGGCATTTGAAAAAGGGGTGAGCCCTCCAAAACAGAGTAGAAAGAAAAAGAAATAACAACAACTGATGTTATGGTTGAATTTCATTGGGAAAACCACTTCTTTATGAAGGGTAAAGATAATAAGAAAAAATGGGATATCCGGGATGGAAGGATTTTTCGTTCTGATTTGGCGTCTTCTGTTCACAGTCCTCAGTCTTCAGTCTACAGTTGGTAGCTGATAAGTTTGTTTTACTGCCGACTGAGGACTGAGAACTGACGACTTTCTTAAAGTTTTATCATTTTCTTCGTTTGCATTCCTTCGCTGGTTTTAACATTCCCAAAAAATAATTCCTTCCTAAAATCCAATCATCAAACTCACGTACGCCCACCGGTGCCAAAGACCGGTTTGGAACGGTGGGGAAACAACTTCCTGAGCAATTTCAAATTTTATGGTTTTATACACCAGTGTGCCACCAAACCGTGTATGCCACAAAAGATGGTTGATGGTTTTTAAAGTATTCGGGTCACTGTGGTTAAATAAACCACCCTGCAAAACCGCATTGTAAGCTACAATATTTGCGTCCCCTGCACAAAATAGCCAGAGTTGCCAGGTTTCATTCCTGTTGATTCCGATATGCCTGAAATAATCACCGAAATAACCAATTCTGCCATATACACCCAATTGGGCCTCGGTATGGGGTATCCCTAACTTTCCGCCTGCATAGGCATTCAGCTCAAACCATTTATTACATGCTATTCCTTTTTCCAGCAAGGATGCGTATTGCAAGCATATGTCGTTGCCAATCTGAGTTTCCCATCCTGTAACAGACCCGGCAAAAGGTATATAATCATGCAGTGTATTCTGGAACATTTGTCCACCTGCCAATGGCCCAATCAATCCAAGTTGCAGTTCTGAAGTCAATTTATACCTTTTGACTGCATTAAAGGATTCCTTCCTGTTTCCAAATAGCAAATATGCCGCAAACGGATGATCAATACTGCGAAGTGTAAGTGAATCATAATAAATGGGTGTATATAGGTGATGTGTTATCGTTAATGCATAATAATTAATGTTGTCGGCATGATGAGGCAGCATAATTTTGCTGACCGGGGATTTTACCATGAAAGGTGCATAAACTTTGAAATTTATTCCACTTGAAAAATAATAATCGGTGAAATAGGACATGTCGTTGGCCACATTCAATTCAAAAATAAGGTCCGATTTATTTTTTTGGTTTCCTGTCCTAATATTGATACGGTTTTCAAGGCTATCGATTATAATATCCATGATCCCCAATGGATTCATCCCTTTCGATTGAAAAATTTGAAAAAAAAGAATTGAAACGATGAGTATTTTTAATTTCATCGGTTGGTCAGGTTGATATTAATGAGGTAAAGATAGTTAAAGTTTTGGCGTTTGTGCCACAGGTATGCTTTCGGCAGAGTTTAGAGTTCGTTAAAAAAACCTATTTTTGATACCAATTATTATTCGTAAAAAATGGATACTGTCAGAATTGTTAACGTCACACCTGAAAATGTTCTTGAGCAAAGCCTCATTTGCATAAAAGACCTAAAAAATCCCGGTTTCCCCAACAAGCAAAAATGGTTCAATCAACGGTTTGAAGAGGGAATGCGGTTGAATATTCTTAGGGATCAATCCGAAAGGCCCATCGCCTTTATCGAATATATTCCTACAGAATTTGCCTGGCGGCCGGTTGATGCAAACAACTACATGTTTATTCATTGCATGTACGTTTACGCCAATAAAGATAAACACACGGGATATGGATCAATGTTAGTTGATAACTGTGAAGAGGATGCAACCTCACGTGGAATGGACGGTGTTTGTGTTATGACCAGCAAAGGAAGCTGGATAGCAAGCAAACTACTCTTTGAAAAGAATGGCTTTTCCGAAATCGATAAAAGAGGCCGGTTTGAGCTGATGACGAAGAAATTTAATGAATCTGCCCCTGACCCCAAATTGATCGTCTGGACTGCAAAACAGAAAAATTACCAGGGCTGGCACCTCTTATATGCGGATCAATGCCCCTGGCATGAAAAATCTGTACTGGCGATAAAAGAGGTGGCAAATGAGGCTGGCATCAATTTACAAATAAAAAAAATCAGTTCGGCGCACGAGGCGAAGAACGGCCCATCCGGATTCGGTGTGTTTGCCCTGTTGCACGATGGTAAATTATTGGAAGATCATTATCTCAGCCAAACCCGGTTTATAAATATTTTGAAAAAAGAGACGGGCGCTTAGAAAGGATTTTATGGCGCATGATATTGTAATTATCCTGCCTCGATGAAAAGAGGCTGACTAATCATATCACTTCTTTTT
>JABMQA010000786.1 GCA_013203545.1 Bacteroidota bacterium | reverse complement strand
GCCATAAAGTGTCAGATCAGGGTTAAATTGGGTTGTATTATTGATTTGCAAGCGGGTTTCGGGTTCAATACTGCCAACACCTATATATCCGCTATTTGCAATAAAAAGTGAACCATATCCCGGGCTGGAACTTGCACCATGCACGCCAAAACCAAGACCGGTTTCAGTCCTGATGATGTTCGCCCGGAAATGGTCGGGTTCATTCGAATACATCACAATACCAGGACTGGCCAGAGGCCCGCTCAGGTAAATCTCACCGGTGGTTGCTCCCGGATGATAAGCCCTGATCTCACCTACAACATCCAGATTTACTTCCGGATCACCGGTTCCAACACCGACTTTCCCTTCCGGTGTAATTCTCATTCGTTCATTTATAACACCAAATCCACCTGTGTATAATCGTATATCGCTTGAAATCCCATCTGCCCTCAGGTCAAGGCCCGTTGCAGTAAAGGCATTGGACCAGAGGCTCAGTCTTCCGGCAAAGTGTTCGAGAGGCGCCGGCAAGGTACTCGAATAGGCGGAGATGGCACCACCGGCGTCATCGGTATGAACACCCACATCAACATACCCTCCGGCTGTTGGATTTCTTACATCCAGTTTAAACAATGGAGTTTCGATTCCAATCCCAACATTGGCAAGATTATAGTAAATGCCTTCATCGCAATTTTCCCAGGGTGCATCCTTCGACCGATCGGAATACAAGGCAAATGGAACGGAAAGCAATTGCGATGTTCCCATCGAAACATAGCTTGTCCCACCCTGGGGATCGACCTCCACTTCGAGGAATTTGTGGTTGTTACCCCAGTCGATGGCCGACATGGTGGTACCCAGTGTTGGGGTACCATTGCCAATCTCCAGGTTTACCATGCCAAACTGGTTTGTGGTTTCAGTAAAGGTTTCCTGGTAAAGAATGGTTCCTCCTGCTGTGGCATCGTGGATGCTGATCCGTATCCCAACAGACTGGTTTTGCAGGATTTCGCCTGAATTGTCCCTTACCAATGCCTGATATTTGAAGGATTGAGGAGGCTGTGACAGAATGGTTGAACCAAAAATCAGCATCGTTGCAATGGAGAGTAAAATCCCCTTTATTCCCAAAGGAATAGCATGGGCATTTTTCGTGTTGAGTAATTTCTTTTCCATGATCATTAATTTTTAGATTAACATTTTATTTATTTGGATAACTATTAATAGTTTGCTGAGACTATTTACAATTCACAAAAACTTTTATTTTTTCATTTGTAAAGCAAAAACTTTTTCTCACCAGTGTTTCACCAACTTCCATTTCTTCTGTATCTTCACAAATGTACACCTGGTATTCTCCGATTATTGCCCCTGGACTATCCCGCACTACAGCCTGGTAGTTGAAGGCCCGTGGAGTTTGAGCCTGGATTATAAATAATGGGAATACTATAGCAAGAAAGAGTAAAATTCTTTTCATAGTTTTATGTCTTATGGTCACTGTTCGCAATTCTGCAATATACGAAAAACAAGTACTTAATGCAAGTACAAATAGTTCATTATAACCATTTAAGAGCATGATTTTACCCATAGGTATTGAAAATGGCATTGAAGAGGTGGTTGATAAAAAATGTTAAACTGCGGGTATTTAACAAGGAAAACATTGATAAATGAATTTGGAGGGCATGAATCACTTTAGGATATTCTGAAGTTCACTTTGATAAAGAGTTTGAATACCAGGTGGTATTATGTTTATCTTTGGAAAAAAAAATGTTGCACCAAATAATTCAGTGCCATGAAAAAACTTCTATCTACCACAATGATAACATGCTCGATGTTTGCCTATGCGCAATTTCCGGCCCCAACAAATCTGGAATTCACTTACCAATACTTTATGATAGGTGAGGGAGGATATTGCGACGGACAATGGGTTTATGGACCTACCTATTGTTCACATTTTGACTGGTCTCCACCCGACACCTCGATATCATCAGCCACGCTTGAATATTACAATATTTACTACAATCATTGGGCATATAGTGATACCATATTAATATTATACACATCGACCACCGAAACATTTTATGATGTTGAAGATGGATTTATTGGTGAATTATGGGTTACAGCAGTTTACTCCGATCCGGATGGAGAATCCGGTAAATCGAATATTATTATCAATCCAGATTTACCCATTTCGGTTGAAGAGAATATGTTGAACGAAAGACCTGCGATTATCTTCGATCAAAATTCGCAACTTCTGCGAATTGAATACCAAGAAAAAGTGGCGCAGATTAATATTTTTGATAGCCAGGGTAAAAGAATGAAAGCTTTAACATCATCCGGGAACATTCTTAGTTTGGAAGCATTTTCTTCCGGATTGTATATTGTGGAAATCATTACTGTTGATTCTGACCTTATCCGGCGAAAAATTGTAAAGTAATAATACTGAAAACTGTAGAACAATTTCTATTAACATAAACCATTAGGCTATGAAAAAATTAACATCAACCGTCTTGGTAATAGGATTCATTCTGTCAGTTGTGTTTGCTTCCTGCAAGAAAGATGAAAATGACACTAAATCCGCACCCGAACTCCCGCCTGAAGCATCCTTTGTGATGGATTTTTCCGACTTTTCGAATCCCGACGATACACTTACGTTAAAAGGTACAGACAGCTACCGGAACTGGGGCCATGCTTATTTTAATGTAGCGGTATGGAGTACGATCATTAAGGTTGGCCTTGCTGTGCCGGTTGCTGCATTTGTCGAATCCTTTCATCACGAGGCGGTTTATCATCCTGATGTAAATAACTGGACCTGGAGCTATAATTTTATGGTTGGTGGTATAACCCACGAAGCAGAGTTAACGGGTTTTATTGTGAGCGATACTATAAACTGGGAGATGCGTATCACCAAAGGCGGACAGTACGGCGACTTTTTGTGGTATTATGGAAAAAACAGTTTCGACCGCAGCGGTGGCTATTGGATTTTGAATGAAAAACCGACAACTCCAAGCACCTTATTACGTATCGACTGGACTTATGATGGAAATGGTATTGGCGACCTCAAATACACCAACATCATTCCTGGCCACACTGAAAATGGGGGATATATCTTTTACGGAACAGCAACCGGCGACATGACCCGTTTTTACGACCTTTATAACAAGAGTTTGGATAACCTAACTGAAATTGAATGGAACCATACCGCGCATTACGGCCACATAAAAGACCCACACTGGTTTGGCGACCCCAACTGGCATTGCTGGGACAATACCCTGATGAATATCCAGTGTCCGTAGCTTTTTATCTCAAAATAAATGGAACAACTGCACCAATTACACCGGTGAAGATCACTACCATGACAAACAGGTTGTATCTGAGATTGTAGTTATCCAGCAACGACATATCATAATATTTGTCCACATCCTGGTCTCTGTACATCTGGATCAATCCTTTCAAAAGTTTCTCCCTGGTTTGTTTTCCTTTCATCAATCCAATGACCACCACCACGTTAACCAGTACGATAAGGCTTACAAAAACAAACATAACAATCAGTGAAGCATTGTCGGTACGTGAAGTTTCCGACATGCCCGAATTCACTGCCAGGGTGATGAGGTTGAGAAGGATCGCCGTGAGAATAAAGATAATATCGGTGCGGGTGTTTTGCTGTAGCTCCGATGTAATGTGCTTGTGTACGTGTTCAATCATAATTTTTGTTCTCCATTTTTAATTATTATTTGAAATTCCTAACCATAATTTTTCAGATTATTTTTACCAAATATACATAATTTCTCTGGCTCCCTCTTAGAAGCTGTCTAAAAATGATATTTAAATTTGATTAGCCCCGTCCTTCTGCCATGGGCATCCATTAGGAAGGGCGGGGAATTGTATTTAATGTAAGTGAATTCAGCAAAATCCAGAAAAATTTGAAATTTAAAACTAAATTTTTCTGGATTTTGC
>JABMQA010000785.1 GCA_013203545.1 Bacteroidota bacterium | reverse complement strand
CCGTAGCACCCCTGCCACTCTATGTTAAAGGGCTGGGCATGGGATAAAAATATTGCTGAAAATGCTATTATTAATAAAAGTATTCTTTTCATATTGGCACAAAGTTAAGAAAAACGGAGGATGATTTTCTAAAATCAGTTTTGAACGTTTTACAACAGGTATTGGGTTTGCAAATATTGTCATGTTGTTTCTAACCCCTCCATATTTGATTTATAGTTCATCCGGAATGAAAAACTGTTCCACTTCCTTAATATGCCTTATCTCAACTGCATTGTTCAGATTAAACCGGTGCCTTAGGGGACTCCCGTCCCTAACAGGATCCTGGTAGTATATCTTCAGCTTGTTATTTGCTTTTATCACATCCATCAGTGTTTTATCAGTTGCCCGGTTTAGAAATGGAAACGAGTAGCCAATTACTACCAGGATATGGGTATCAATGATCATTTTTTTTGCAAGGTCCAGATAACGGACGGAGTTATCTTTACCTTCCCACCCAAAAGTCAAAAGCCCATCCGGCGATTGAGTTACAGCATAAATGTGGTTGATAATTGCCTCGTCATCCTTCTCCCGGAAGTCAGCAATTAGCGGGTTGTTGTATTTCCCGTTGGTATTTGCAAATACGCCCGCAATACCATTAACATGGATCATTGAAAAATCGTCAGGAGGTGAAGTGTTTCGATCACCCGGTCCGGGATAATAGGTAACCAAAGGAATGCAGTTCCGGTTAAAGGCCCCGGATGAATTGAACCCCTCGCATCGAATCACATGGGCTGCAAGCTCAGGTTGAAAATCCCAATTCCAGGAAATAATTTTAACATGTTCGGGGAACTGCCCTTTATTCTGCAGAACGTTAAAAAAGTTAATATATCTATTATGCCTTTTACGAAAGAAAAGTTGTTCCAACAGGAAAAAGGCAGTTAACGTTTTCCTGATTTTAAACAGTTTCACCGCGTCCCGATAAGAACATATCTTAGCCAGTAGTTCAACATTACCGAACGGTTCAGCCATGGCGGCAAGTTCCCGGAAATCGAAAACATACCCCTCAAAATATTCAATGTTGTTTACAGGTACCTTTTTCTCCAAAAGCAATTTTTCCAGCCTTGCTGCTGTAATCTCCAGCGCATGCAGCAAACCATAGGAGGTATTGCTATTGCTCCCTCCGGACAGGGGCAGGTCCGGATAACTTGCCCCTGCACCCAGGAAATAGGTAACTTTTGTCTTTTTTGTTTGCATTGGTTTCAGAATTTCTGTTGTCTTTTGCTTTGGTTAAAAAGTAAACCGGGTATTTTAAAACTGACCTGCATCTGAATAATATCACAGCATCTAAATAAAGATGCATTGCATCAGCCTCCATTATTAAAGTGTGTAGAAATCAGCATTTGTTCCCTATTTTTTAGCTGATTTTTGTTTTTATCGGAAAAACAGATACTTAGATGGGTCACGAATGAATTCAAATGTTAATATTTGTTAACAAAAGGGAACGAATCCCTTGATAATCCAACTTAATAATAAAGGCACCTGATTTTAATTTGATACATTTGTGGGGTTTTAAACCAATCTCCCATGTATAAAAAAAGATGGAGTGATCAGCAATACATTGACGCGATTTGTACAAATAAGGGTAAAATCATCGATTCTTTCTACGAGGAAAAATTCCGGTCCATTAAAAATTTTGTTATTAGCTGTGGGGGTACGTATGAAGATGCAAAAGATGTGATGCAGGAAAGTATGATGAGACTGTTTGACAGGGTTAGAAAAGAAAACTTTACATTGAAGGGCAAGTTAGACAATTATTTTTTTATTATTTGTAGGAATACCACGAATGAAAAAATGTACCACGAAAAACGGTTCAGGAACAGCACTTTGCAAATGGATTCCTCTTTGGGTGCTGATGATATTGGAATGAACCCTACTTTGGATGAACAACGGCTGAATATTTTGTGGGATTGTCTGGCAGAATTAAGGCTGATTTGTCGCCAGATTATTGATATGAGGATTCAAGATATGCCTCATGCTGAAATTGCAAAGAAATTGAAACTTGGTAATGCAAGTATTGTTAGACGACGCAAACATACATGTCTGGAGAATTTAAGACTTTTGATTAAAAAACACAGCGCCTATAAAAACCTAAACAATGATGGATAAAAATAACAATTTCGATCACATAGAAGACTTTCTTCATGGGAAATTAACCAGGGAGGAAGTTGACCGTTTTCATAATAAGGTTGAGAATGACCCCGACTTTGCAGAAGATTACAGAATGATGATGGATTTGAAAGAGGCACTCAAGGACCGTCAAAAGCTGGAGTTTCTCGAACTGGTTGAAAAGGCCGGACAGAATTATGACCGAAGGCATAGAAAGGGGATTTATGCAAAATCAGGCCGGAAGATTAGCATCAGGCAGCTTTCATTTGCCGCTGCTGCAGTAGCCTTATTAGCGCTTGCAGTTTATATCCTTTTGAGTACACGGCAAAAACCAAACGAACAGGATCTGTATGTAAAATATTACGCCCACTTTGATCATATTATTGAATTCAGATTGTACAATGACACAACCGGGCATTTTGTTAAGGCGATGAGTCTGTATAAATCCGGTGATTTTAAAGATGCCCTTAATTCATTCCTGGCTTCAAAGGATGAATTTAATAATATTTCGGCATTTTACATCGGACTCTGCTACCTTGAACTGGATGATTATACTAAGACCATCAACTACCT
>JABMQA010000784.1 GCA_013203545.1 Bacteroidota bacterium | reverse complement strand
GTAAACCCCATTGATTTTGAAAACTCGGAAGGCAACCTTGGACTTGCCAATGCCATTTTCGAACATCTTTCGGCTAAGCTGCCAATTTCACGTTTGCAACGCGATTTAACCGATTCAACGGTTACCAGAAATATTGGTGTACCCCTTGCCCACTCAATGATTGCTTACAAATCATTATTAAAAGGGCTGGAGAAAATTATCCTGAATGAAGAGAAACTCTCCTCCGACCTGGAACAAAACTGGGCAGTTGTGGCCGAACCCATACAAACCATCCTTCGCAGGGAGGGTTTTCCAAATCCGTACGAAACATTGAAAGACCTAACCAGAACCGGAGACACCATTACACGTGCATCAATCCACAAATTCATCGACAACCTGAATATTGACGATCAGGTTAAAAAAGAATTAAAAGCAATTACACCACACAACTACACCGGCATGATGCCATATGAAGAATGAAAATAATTTAACATCTCATTTACCCAGATTTTCTATTTTTGTCAAAATTTTAAAAAGATATGGAATTAAGCAAAGTACTGGCCATTTCGGGAAAACCCGGATTGTTCAAAAATGTAGGCCAATCGAAGTCGGGAGTGATCGTTGAGTCGCTTGTTGATGGAAAGCGGTTCCCTGCATTTGCACACGAAAGAATCAGTTCACTGGCCGAAATTAGTGTTTTCACATCGGATGAAGATGTGTCGCTGGAGAGCGTATTCAAAAAAGTACATGAAAAGTATGAAGGCAAGCAAGCCATTGATTCAAAGTCAAGTGGAGCCGAATTAAAGGCTTTTCTCGAAGACATCCTTCCTGATTACGATCAAGAGCGGGTATATACCTCCGACATAAAAAAGATGCTTGGCTGGTATAATCTGCTCATCGAAAAAGATTTACTTGAATTTACCGAGGAAGAGGCGGAAGAAACTGCTGAAAAAGAGACTACCGATCAGGCTGAACCTGAAGTTGATGAAGAGGCAGAAAACCAACCGGAATCTGAACAGGCATAATGTATAAAAGCCTATTCAGACCGCTCTTTTTTTTAATTTCACCCGAAACCATTCATCACCTGGTGGTTAAAGGCCTAAAGTTTTTTTTTAAGATTCCCGGTAAAGCCTGGTTTGTTAGAAAGATTTCGCAGGTAAATCACCCAAAACTCGAAAAAGAGCTTTTCGGATTAAAATTCAGAAATCCGGTAGGCATCGCAGCAGGTTTTGACAAGCAGGCCGAGATATACAATGAACTGGCCAATCTGGGATTTGGCTTTATCGAAGTAGGTACCATAACGCCGGTTGGTCAGCCGGGTAATCCACAGCCACGTTTATTCAGGTTGCCATGTGACCAGGGATTGATCAACCGGATGGGCTTTAACAATGATGGCGTTGAACATGCCATCAGGAACCTGAAAAAACGAAAAACCGATACCATCATCGGGGGAAACATCGGTAAAAATACAGCCACACCCAACGAAAAGGCCGTAGATGATTATGTATTCTGTTTCGAACAGCTTTTCGAACATGTGGATTATTTTGTGGTTAATGTAAGTTGTCCCAACATCACCGACCTGCAAGAATTACAGGACCAGAAAAATCTTGTCAGAATTCTTGGCAGGCTACAGGAAATTAACCTGGCCAAATCCAGGAGAAAACCCATCCTTCTCAAGGTATCACCTGATCTTAATAACCAGCAACTGGATGAGGTTATCGAGATTGTTGCTGAGACAGGGATTGACGGGGTGGTCGCCACAAATACCACGATATCGAGAAACAATCTTCAAACTTACGCTCGAGAAATCGAGAAAATAGGGAATGGTGGCATGAGTGGTAAACCGATCAGGGAGCGCTCGACCGAGGTCATCAGATATTTGTCTGAAAAATCAAATAAAGCATTCCCGATCATTGGTGTTGGAGGAATTTTTAATGCAGAGGATGCCATCGAAAAACTTGAAGCCGGCGCCGACCTTATTCAGGTTTATACAGGATTTATCTATGAAGGCCCCTTTATTGCCAAAAAAATCAATAAAAAACTCCTTAGACTGTTACCATGAGATTGTGATCAGGTTATGGGTACCATCACTGATTCTGAAAATCACAATCTATAATTTTGAAACGATCTTTGTGCATCCACACAATGAATGATTACCGATTATCCCTTACACAACGCACTGAGACACCATGATCCACCTCGTTACCGGCCCGGTATGACGCAGCTTGTTGATTATAGATTCTTCGTATCCACGCGTTGTTGACAGCAGTGTGCTCGGTGGATGACCACCAGTACGCATATTCACCAATCGTGTAAAAGTAACCATACCAGCTCCGGTAACCACCCGGCAGAGCCGTAAAGCCACTGGAGTTAGTAGCACCAACGTTGGGATCAAACCAGTGTTCTGTACCGGCTTCTTTCATTTTGCCGCCCGCCACATCACCACCACCTAGAAAATCAGTTAAGACTGTCCATTCGTCGTCGTCTGGTAAATGCCATCCGCCAGTTGTTGGACATGCAATTAGTGATGCCGGCCAGTTGTAAAGCGCCCCATATGTCTGGTAATTGTCAGTCACCTTGGCTTCAGCAACAACGGTACCTTCATAGTCGTAAACATAATAAAATGGAACTGTTTGTGATCCCGTAGTTGAAGGACTTACGCCAGGAAGCCAGGCCAGGTTTTCTTGCATCCAGCACTGATCGCCGATTTGAACTGTATTATAAACATGATTATCACGTGAATCTGTAAAAGGATCGCCACAAAGCAACTCATCTTCAATTAATGTAGAAATTAAATTTCCCAATGTATCAACCGAAATTGAATACCTCTTCCCATTTTCATTGGTCAATGTAAGTGAAGATGAATTTAACGCAAAAGGAACACTCAATAATTGTGATGTTCCCACATACTGGTAATTTGTACCACCATTTTGGTCCATTTCCAGTTTCAAAAAATAGTCTGAAATACCCCAGGTTATATTCTCAAAAGAGCCGGAAAGTACCAGATCCGGATTACCAATTTCGATAATAAACAAGCCCATGCTGTTGGTTTCAACATGATGCTGCTCACTGTAAACAACTTCACCTGCCAGAGTTCCTGCCAGTATGGAGATTTTTACTGAGATATCCTGATTGATCACGGGATCGCCATCAACTGTTCTGGCCACTGCCTGGTATTTGATGGATTGCGGAGCTTGCGAGAAAACGGCCAAACCTGCTATTAACATTGCAGCGAAAAATGTTAACTTTTTCATATGCATCAGGGTTTGTTAACTATTGAATGTGATGCAATTTCTTTGCTGAAATCTTTATTAATTGATAACAATCTTTTTAATCTCAATAATTCCGCTATCAACCAGTTTCAGGAAATAAACACCATTTGGTAAATCGGTGAGGTTAAATGCATATGACGAACCATTCAGTTTTTCACCCGGAGCAAATACTTCCAGAATCCTACCTTTTGTATCCATTAGATGAACCTGCATTTTCTCAGGCCATGTGCTCATGGTAAGATTAAAATTCCCATTGGATGGATTTGGATATACTTCAATGGTTATGTTGGTATTTTCTGCTACATCCAGCGATTGCAACTTCAGGCTCTTTACAGCTGAAAGCCCCTGGGCCGAAAATATCCCGGTATTTGGCAGCGCTACATCATATTCCACCTCAAGT
>JABMQA010000072.1 GCA_013203545.1 Bacteroidota bacterium | reverse complement strand
TTTATAAATTATGTTTTGGGCTACGATTCACGAAGTTGCGTAGATATAGCGGCGACAGAACAAATTGTCACGCAAAGTCCACACCCAAGACAAACATCTGCGTTAAATTCCATTTTATCATTGAATTATCATCTTTTTTGTAACACTCTGTTGACCATCACTCAGAGTATAATAATAGATGCCTTCGGGAAGATTATCCTTTTTTATCCCGAACCTGAATTCACCTTTTTTAACTAATCCAAAATCAACATATCTGACTTCCTGCCCCATTACATTCAGAATTTTCATTGAAAGATAACTGTCTTTTTCCAATGTTGCAATAACAAATGTCCGGTCTATGAATGGATTAGGGTAATTTTGAGATAAACTAAAATCATTGGAAGGTACAGAGATATGTTCACCTGTTCCTGTAAGAATACTTGTAGGGTGCTTCATATAAATCATGTCGTTATATACAATTACATGACCGTTAAGCCAGACATGTATTCCCGGCTCATCATCACGTTGGAAAAGAAAATGGATGTTATTTCCAGTGAATAAGGGAGACATGCCGGGATAAGCACATTCGGAGAAAATGTAAATAATATCCGTATTAAAATCCTTGATTGGTTCCCATGTTGATCCTCCGTCAAGCGAAGCCCTTCCGCAAATATGTCTGTAGTTCATAATTCCGTTGGTAAATCCTGGCGCAACAGCCGACCAGATAGCAAAAACCTTATCATTGTTGTCAATATTTATTTGAGGAAAGGAAGTTAAAGAAGCAGCATATGAACCAAAATCAATAATTGTTGAATCTCCATCAAAAGGGATTGCCCAACCTAGCAGGTATCCGTCATCTATCAGGTATTCCAGCGTATATGAACTAATAATAGTAGTGTCCAAAGGATACATTGATTCGTTCCAGTAAATCAATCCTTCTGTTGACGGATAATATAATAATGAATTTTCATCATTATAAACATAACGCATTCTTCCGAAGGCAACATGTGCTTTGCCATCTGAGTCCAGTGCTATTGCGTGTGAACCGTCGCCACCGCCAAATGTTGGCGTTTCACCTCCGGCATAAGGAGTGAATGGGTTTTCGTAAGCGAGAATTTGCTCCCATGTATCCCCGTTATCATACGACTTCATTACATATCCGTTTTGGTGGGTAAATCCTATGGAAAAAGCTATGGTATTGCCTCTCGGTTGTGCCCATGAATATGATTCTGCATCGATATTTGTAAAATAATCGGGTCCGAGTTCCTCGAAAAAATAATGCTCAATATCCCAGGTGTCACCACCGTCAAGAGAACGATAATAAAGCAATGCACCATCCTGTCCCATATAAATATCACCATACGTACGAGCAAGAACATGAATGACAGAGTTATCCGTACCACTGGTTATTAATTCGGGCCAAACAATACCTATTTCATTAGGTCCGGATAAGTAAAATTCTTCCCATGCTCCTGTCCCTTTTTCATCTCTTCTATTGAAAGCCAAAGCATAGTATGGGTCATCATAATAATGGGATACTGCTATTTCACCATTTTCCCCAAAAGGAACATAACATGGATATCCTGCATGCATTGTTTCAATACGATTGGAGGGATAGGAATCCCAATTGTTTCCATCATAAAAATTGTATCCTGTTCCCCTGTCGGTGAAATCCGGTGCATCAAACGCCATCATCCATGTCGCTCCTATTGTACCGTCAGGATAAGCATAAATTCGTTTGTGCATTGAGCTGTAAGTCTGCAAATCATAAATGGTTTGCCCTACAATGACTTGTTCTAACTTTTGTCCGATCATCGAAACAGTTGTTCCGTTTCCGGTAAGCGAGGGAGAAGTTTTGTGAACTTCAACTTTTTTGTTTTGTAAGTGATCAGGAATACTGACCAACTTATACTGGGCATAAGATGAATAAATAATACCCGTTGCGAAAATTAACAGTAAAAAGTTTTTCATAAACTATAGATTTTGTTTGATACAAATTTAATAAAATTAATAGCATTTTCTGC
>JABMQA010000783.1 GCA_013203545.1 Bacteroidota bacterium | reverse complement strand
TGAATTTCAATGCAGAGTATGAAGATAAAAGCTACATCCGGGCTTTTTTAAGCAGCAGGGTTTTCAGGATGTCGGGGCAACATTGTTTCGACACCGATTTTGCACGATTGTACCTGAATGGGGATTTTCTGGGATTGTATCAGCTTACCGAAAACATGGATGGGCAATTCCTCGAAGCAAACGGAATTAATCCAAGCGGAAATCTTTACAAGGCAACAAAGGATGGCGCCTGCCTGAGTGTTTATGACGACCTGACCAATTTCTGGGAGCAGAAAACCGGTTCGGGAAACAAGGAAGACCTTGCATTGTTTATCAATCAGATTAACCACGTAAGCGATGGTGAATATTTGGGTTTTTGTCAGGACCAAATGGACTATGGGCAGATGATCAACATCATTGCTACAAATATGATCCTGTCAAATCAAAGCACCTATTATCATAATTATTATATGTTTCATGATGTGAACCAAACCGGGAAGTGGGGGATGATGCCCTGGGATCTGGACAAAACATTTTCGGTATATGCATGGAAAAATTATACAAACAGTTCAGCGCCCTGGGTTCCTGACAATCCTTTACTTGAGCGGGCATTGCTCAACGAAACCATCTTTGCGGATATCCGGAACCGGGTCTCAGTCCTTGGAGAAGAGGCATTAACCTCAAGCGTTCTTTTCCCAATGATCGACAGCCTGGTGCAGGCGCTGCAAGCATCAGTGGAGCAGGACACAACCGACGATATTGAAAATGTTCAGGAATGGCTCGACCAGGTGAATGTCGAAAAAGGCTATATTGGCAACTGGCCATCGCAAATTCAGGGGCAGTTCAACCATGTGCAATCAACTTTTGTTGCTGTACGTACGCCGCTGCCGCAAACTCCTGATGTTACATTTATATGGACACCTTCGATTGACCCGGATGGACAGCCCATTGAATACAAATTACTGATTACCTCCGGATTTCAGTTTGAACCCGAATTAACATCGATTTATGATGGGATTATTACTAATAATTTTACTGTTAATGATATTCCCGAGGGTGATTATTTCTGGAAAGTTATTTCGGTAAGTAACGAATTGCAGGAGGTTGAAGCCTTTGATTCAAAAAATCCGCTTACCATAAAAATTTTTGAAACCCTTCCTTGCACCATCACCGAAAATCTTGAGCTAACAAGTGAATTCTCACCCTATCTGGTTGATTGTAATGTGACGGTAGAACCACAGGCCATTCTTACTGTACACGAAGGTGTGACTGTGCTCTTCGAAAACAACACGTATTTGAAGATTAACGGAGGGTTTCAGGTATCAGGCACAAGGAATAATCCGGTCTGCTTCATGCCTTCTGAAATTGGTGGCACATTTGACAGCCTGGTCTTTGTTAATCCGCAGAGCCCGATCAGCATAAGTTACCTGAATATGACCGATGGTTCTATTCATGCCAATTCTGCCAACATTGTATTGGACCATTGCAAACTGAAGCTTCAAAACAAAAACCTTGTAGGTCAAAATGTGATATTCGGACACTATTATGGAAATGTGGTATTCAAGAATTCAGAAATCATAGGAAATAATTCAGGGCAGGGGCTTGAATTTGGCTGGTGTCAGTCAGCAATCATCGAGAATTGCACCTTTAGGGATATAGACGACCCCATGGAATTCATTTCAGTGAATGAAGGCTACGTTCATTACAATTATGCCTGGAACTCGAATGATGACGGCATAGATTTTAACAATTGTAAAAACCTTTCTATTATAGGAAATAGAATATTTCATTGTATTGATAAGGGAATTACAATTGGCAATGAATTCAACGGGCCCTGTGAAAATATTTTAATTAGCGGAAATTTAATTGTTGATTGTACTACAGGGATTACTGTAAAGGATGGAAGTTCGGCAGAGATTACCGGCAATACATTTTTCCAAAATGGTACTGGAATAAAAATCTGGGAGAAAAATGCAGGGCTGGGAGGAAGCCAGGCGCTTGTTGTGAATTCCATCATTTCTTCCACCACAGGAGATGCCATTTATGTTGATGATCTGTCGCAAGCCCAGGTCAGCTACTCACTGTGTGACACCGAAGTATTGGAAGGGACAGGAAATTTATTTGATAACCCTCATTTTGAATCAGTCCCCGACACAAACTTCATGCTTCAGCTCTCTTCTCCCTGTATCAATACCGGTGATCCCGCAAGTCCGCCTGACCCTGACGGTACACGGGCTGACATGGGTGCCTTTTTTTACAATTTTGGCAATTACAACGTGGTGTTAAATGAAATTAATTACAAATCATCACCGGATTTCTATACTGAGGATTGGGTTGAATTGTACAATGTAGAAACGTTTTCCGCTGACATCTCCGGATGGATATTTAAAGATGAAGACAACAGTCATATTTTCGAGTTTCCTTATGGAACTGTTATTCCTTCACAAGGATACCTTGTGTTGTGCAGCGACTGTGGTTTGTTTTCCGAAAAAAACCCCGATATTGAAAACTACACCGGTAGTTTCCCATTTGGTTTGAGCAGTT
>JABMQA010000782.1 GCA_013203545.1 Bacteroidota bacterium | reverse complement strand
CCTGCGGAAGGAACAAGTACACGGGTTACCAATCTAATTATTGAAGTAACATCAGATGCGATATCACAAACTTACCTGGATACAAGTATGAACACGCTCGGGTTCACAATTAACAAATCATTTGTGAAAGGTTTGGCCAACAAAGAAATATGGACATTTATCATTCGCGACAAAAACCGTCTTACCAATTCCACATCCATTGATATCTGCCGGGATACAGCAACAGGATTTGGCCCTGTTAGATACATTCAGAATTTGATGCTGAGTGCCCAGAACAATTCTGATCCGGGCAGCTTCTATTCTTTCGAATCCGAATCGGTTTATACCCTACAGGAGGCATTCGAAGTACAGGAACTGATAGACCTGGTTTACTATTTCGGGGAAGATAGCCATACCATGGGTTCCCCGGGGGCTAATATCGAAAATGGAATTTTTGAGGGTGATCTGCAAAGCTGGAACATCCGAAGAACTACAAGATTTATCGAACTGAATATCCCCCCTGAAGTATTTGAGGTTTCAACAAACGACAGTCTGTTGATCGCTTCATATATGGAAGGAAGTGGAAAAAGGAAGGCAAAACTTCTGGCTCCGGGTATGATTTTTTCCTTTAAAACCGAAAACTTAAAATATGGAATATTCCGGGTTATTGAAGTTACAGGAACAGATAATGGTACGGTAAAAATTGATGTGAAAGTGCAGGATTAATAAATGAAAGCCAAAACATACCTATTGCTACTGATAATGATCTTCGGAATGGATACCTTTTCTCAAACATCCATATCCGGAACGATATGGGATAAATCCACAGGCAAACCCCTGGCCGGTGCCAACATCGTTATCAACGAACTGCAATCCGGAACCACAACCAATGCTTCAGGGTATTACAGGATACCAAATCTTAACACGGGAAAATATATTATTGAGGCCTCTTTTCTAGGGTATAAAACGGAATCCGCAACCTTAGATCTGAAAACCGGAGATAATGTCACGCATGATTTTCGGCTCATGCCTGCCGGGATTGAAATGTCCTCGGTGGTAATAACAGCTACCCGAACAAAACGTAAAATTGAGGAAGTGCCGGCAAGGATGGCCGTGATTGGAGCCAGCCAGGTGGATGATTTTCCCGCCACCGATGTGGATGATGTTTTGAAAAGCATATCCAATGTATATGTCAACCGCAGTTGGGGCATTTTCTCAAAAAACACAAGTGTCACCATGCGTGGACTGGATGGCACATCACGAACGCTGGTGCTGCTGGATGGTGTTCCGCTGAATAAAGTTTCGGGTGGGCAGATACAATGGGCGCTGATCAGGCCGGAAGATGTGGAAAAAATAGAAGTGATCAAAGGACCGGGATCGGCACTTTACGGGATGAATGCCATGGGTGGTGTAATAAATGTGATCACAAAAAAACCACAAGCAAAGCTGAATTTGAACGCTGAATTGCATATGGGATCGATGAATACCTACGGTGGATATATTTCAGCATCAGGAAACGAAATCAGAAATGACAAAGGGCTAACCTGGGGCATCAAAGGGTTTTACCGGCAGGGTGACGGTTATATTATAGAACCCACCGAATCGAGGGACTCTACTGATGCCAAAGCATATCTCAACGAGGGGAACATCAACACATCTTTGGGCTACAGGTTCAATAAAAACCATTCGCTGGAATTATCATACGAATACCATGACGAAAAGCGGGGCGATGGCCGCAAGGTGTTTGAAGAAGACGGAGGGTACAACCGTTATGAGTTAAACCACCTGCGGGCAAGTTATTCAGGGATTCTGAACGGTGCGACCATTGAAGCCAACGCTTTCTTTCAGACCGAAAACTATGACCGTCAAAGTGAGACTGTAAACAGTACAGGCACCTATCGCCTTTATCTCACCGACTCCTGGAAAACAGACCAGGGATTGTGGACAACCGTTAGCAAAGAGTGGTTTCGCGGACATTTGATTACGGCCGGCCTTGACATTAGAAATGGCAATGTGGATGCAAAAGACATTTACCTGACCTCCACCGATGAAATCCGGTACAAAGGCAAATTGAGCTTTGCCGGCATTTTTCTGCAGGATGAAATGAATTTTTCGGGAGGCAAACTTAAAATCATTGCAGGCGTAAGATTGGATCTGGCAAATTTCAGGGATGGCAACCTCATCGTTATTGATCCGACTGCTGTAACCGGCTATCCCGAACCCTCCAATGAAACTTTCGATGAAAATACCTGGACATCTTTCAGTCCAAAAATTTCAGGTATGTACTTCTTTACGAAAACCCTATCATCATATTTATCATATTCCACCGGATTTAATCCCCCCAAGCTCGACGATCTCTGCAAATCGGGTAAAATAAGCAAGGGGTTTAAGCTGGCCAATCCCGATCTTAAACCCGAAACCATTACTACGTATGAGTGGGGATTGAATTTCCAGCCAGGCAAAAAAATGAAAATTGAACCATCAATATATTTTTCTTCCGGCGATGATTTTCAATACTTCGTACCAACAGGTGATTCCATCGATACCGGTGGAGGCATGTCCAAACCCTATCTGAACCGCGAAAATATCAGTGTGGTGGAGATTTTTGGGTTAGAACTGAATATCATTTATTATCCAATAAAAAGCATTTCGGTCATTGCCAACTATGCCTTTAACCATTCAACCATTACCAGATTCCGAATCGGTGGGGAAGATCCTTCTGAAAATCTCGAAGGCTTATCTCTTGCCGAAGTTCCGGAACATACTTTTTTCGCAGCTATCAACTGGCAGAACCGTTTTGTGAACATTCAACTCAATTCAAACCATGTAAGTGAGATGTGGGGGGATGAATATAACACATACAAAATTGATCCCTACTGGATGTTTGATGCAAAAATATGGAAGGACATTTATGACCACTGGAGGGTATCACTCACCGTTCAGGATATTTTCGACAGGCAGCCCATCGACAAGAAATTGAGGCTGTCGCCGGGAAGGTTTTATATGGGGAAGGTTGGGTATAGGTTGTAGGTAGAGACACCATGCATGGCGTCTCTACCTACCGACATGAAAACATAGTACAGTTGTGGGTAGTAAAGACGCCACGCCTGGTGTCTTTACCGCCACAACAACAACAATATATTATTAAAAATTAAAAGTTTAAAAATGACAAAACAGTTGACCTTTTTAGCAATGTTGCTCATGATGAGCATTTCGATCTTCACGCAGGAGGTGATCGTTGAATGGAATTTCCCGGATGATTCGGCCGACTCGGTTGCTGACGGAGGCATCGCTACCAACCTCGATAAAATCATCACAACCCGGGGTGGCACCAGCGCCCTCGACTATAAAAACGGCGCCACCACCAAAGCAGCCCAGGCAACTGGTTGGGATAATGGTTCTGAACAAAAATGCTGGCAAATATCCTTGTCTACGGAAGTTTACGGAAGTCTTAAACTCAGCTCAAAAATAACCTCAGGCGGAAACGATCCCGGCCCTCGCGATTTCAGGGTTGATTACAAAATTGGGAATGATGGCGTTTGGACAGAAGTTCCCAACTCAGATTTTCAGACCGCCAACGACTGGGAAACCGGTATACTTGAAAATCTCGCCCTACCGGAAGAATGCAGCAACCGACCACTCGTTATGCTGCGATGGATTATGACCTCAGACACCTCCACTGCCGGTATTCTTGTTGAACCGGGTGGAAAATTAAAAATTGATGATATCGTTATTTCAGGCACCGATATCAGCAGTGTTTCTAAGGATGAATTTGCAACCGTCAGAATCTACCCCAACCCATTTACTGATTTTATTAGTTTTGGAAATTTGGGTGAGATAACATCCTGCCGGATTTTTAATATGAATGGCCAATTGGTTCATAATGTTGTGATTACTGAAAGCCAGCAATTGGATTTAAGGAATTTGATAAGTGGGTTGTATAGCATGCAACTATCCGATATTGATGGCACCTTTAAACATGGCACAAAGCTTTTAAAACGATAAACTATCCATCTGCCCCCATCCCATGCCGGCAATCAGTTTAATTGGTTGCCGGTAATATAAATTTGCATATAATTCTACTTTACTAAAATAAAAGGATAAATTTTTGTTGTTTAAATAATTCATTATCACTATATTTGCATCAATAT
>JABMQA010000781.1 GCA_013203545.1 Bacteroidota bacterium | reverse complement strand
TTTCACCTATTATACCAAAGTTGCAGAGAGATCCCGGATCGGCACAGGATGAACCGTATGTTGATATTCCTCCTCCTGAAGAAATAACCTCAGCAAATGTGGTATATTGAGCATTAACAAAACTCATGAGTGAAATGCAAATCATTGTTGTTATTATTTTTTTCATATTCGATTGTTTTTATATTATTTATTTTCGTGTTGCTTTAATTCTTCTAGCAAATCAGGATTTTTAACTACCTCAATACTTTTCTCTATCGGCTGGTTGTATTCCTTATAATGCAGGTAATGCCCTTTTTCATTTGCAGGTTTTTCAACTTCTACCTGAATTCTGTTTTGATTAGCATATGGGTCTTGCCTGATACCTGTAACTTGCCAGGAAACTTTTAACCCTGGGGTTCCACCTGAAATTTTAAAAGCATTTTTATTGATTTCTTCTGAGATATAAATTTGTGCAAAACCACCGATACAGGTAAGCTGATAGCGATAAGCCATATTCAATGCATTAAAATAATCGGGTAATTCCACAATAGCTTCCCCATTATTATCAAGCACAATATTTCCATTATAAACATTCATCATATCAGGTGATTCAACAAAAGAGTGAAATAGGTATTTGTTTTCGGGGTCAAGAGGATGGTCAATCAAAAATGAACCACCGCCTTTTGAAAGAGTGCCAGTTACTTGTACATTACCATAAAAATAACCTGCACGTCCAGTGCCAAAATTTATTACTTTAAGTGCATCATCAACATTACTTGAATTCATGGTTCTGAAATGACCACAGTTGCCACTAGTACCACCATGATCTATAAATATAGCATCACTAGTACCATCGTGGCTTATATCTATTGATGATGATGTTGCATTAGTAGCATTATTATAAATACAAATAGCATCCCCTGCATCATAATCGTTCTGTATATAAATCGCCTTACCGACACCTTCATTATTTATTTTAAGACCACCAGCAGCATTAGATTCTAAATAGAGTACATGTACATTCCCAGAACTGCTAGGATTATTAATTTTGAATTCAGCAAGATTACCGGTTCCTGTATTTGTAATATCAAATGCAGGACTACTTCCACTATAATTTCCAGTATATGGCAGAGTAAGTCCATCATTTTCTGGTGTCCATTGTAAACCATCAAACTTTAATACTTGTTCATCAGTTGGGGTTGTTGAAGATATTGAATTATTTTGAAGACCCGATACTGTTGGATTAGGGTAATTATCAGATAAATCACCACCCGCTGGAGAACCATTAAGAGTTATATCTGTTTGGGGTGTCCATTGTGTTCCATTCCATTTTAATACTTGATCCGTACTTGGCGGAGTTGGTGAAACAGGATGCCCTGAAATATTTTCAGCATCCATGGCTTTTTCAGCTTTGAAAGCATAAGGTGAGGACAAGATTTCAATGTTGCCGGATAAGGTCACTCCATCTATTTCGATACCAAGTTCGAGTGTAGAGCTATTATCGAACAATTCAACCGGAATAGGTGTGTTATCACCTAAGATGACCGAATACAGACCCGCTTCAATTGCTACATTATCATGCGTTTCTGTCCATGATGTGCCGATTGTAAAAGTGATGTCTTTTGGTTCGTTGACTGGTACTCCACTCTCAAGCAGTTTTCCCTGATAAGAGATTTTTAATGGGATTTCCTGGGCTAACATTGCAAACGAAAGCGCAACCACAAGGATTAAACAACTGATTTTTTTCATATAACCTCCATAATATTGATTTGAATGATTTAATTTATCCCCACAAAATTACCTCCACCCCTCCCCAAAACCAATCCCCCCAACACAGTAAATCCATACCATCAAGAGGTGAGGCCCGGGGATATAAGATTTCAGGTGTATGATGTGGGATATTTGATTGTAATTCTCCGAAATCGGTTGCTGGTTGGAGAATTGTGGATTCCTGTCGGGTTCATATTTTAAAGATATTCTTTTAATGCAGGCAATTGAAAGCAAGTGTGCTTTTTCATCGGACTTGATTATCTTTGAAAAAAAAGAAAGATGGACAACCGAATAATCGTTAAGGAGCTTAAGAAAATACTGGTTGAAAACCTTGGGGATAACGTTTCCGATGTGGTAATGTTTGGCTCACAATTGAGAGGATCTGCTCTTGCTGATTCTGATATTGACATCCTGATTGTATTAAATTCGGATAATGACGGAGCGTTGAAAAGAAAAATCAATCATTTATGCTATCAAATTGATTTGAAATACGCTGTTTTTTTAGATACAACAATTATTTCAAAAAATGAACTTAATAGCAGTCTCAGAGGCAAACATCCGTTATTCATCAACGCATTGCAGGAAGGTTATTACGCATGAATTAAATTGATTCCCCTTTCAAAATTTTCGCTACGTTGCAATTTTTACAGTACTAATGACAACTTTTTGTAAAGCATTGAAAAACATATGCAAATCAGACCTCTCAGTCGCAAGCTCCTTCGAGGTGACAGGGCTTATGGGTGAAAGTGGGGAGAAAAATAGCGGGCGCGGAGCGCCCGCTATTTTTCTCCCTATCGCTCATTACACAGCTTTGTCATTTCGACCGCAGGCACAAGCGAAGCGTAGTGCCTGGGGAAGAAATCTATCCCTCGTGTCATATTCAGATTATTGCTATTTTTGAAAATGAGTTGAATTTTTGAAATGCTAAATCTATGAAAAGACACAACTACTTTGTTTACATTGTAACTAATTTTACCAAAACAGTATTGTACACCGGCATTACAAACAGTTTGTCGCGCAGGATTATGCAGCATTATCATGGTTTGGTCGATGGTTTTAGCAAACGCTACAAATGCAAATACATGGTCTATTACGAACATTATTTTGATGTAAATCTTGCAATTGCCCGTGAGAAGCAAATTAAAAAATGGAGCAGGAAAAAGAAAAATGAGCTGATAATCAAATTCAACCCCGAATGGAAATTTTTAAATGATAGCCTTGCATCCATTGAAAAAGTTTACGAATGAGTATCACCATTTTATATGCATCTGTAATAATTTAGTTAATATTGGTGTCCGGTTAAATTAAATAGATTCTTCACTACGCTACTAATGACAGCTATTTTATAAGAGGTTGATTGCAAAGGATTAAACAGATTTCTCAGTCGCAAGCTCCTACTAATGACAACTTTTTGTATGACACTTAAAACAAACCAAAAAATAGACCTCTCAGTCGCAAGCGCCTTCGAGGTGACAGAGTTTATGGGTGAGGGGGGGAGAAAAATAGCTGGCGCGGAGCGCCAGCTATTTTTCTCCCTATTGCCCATTACACAGCCTTGTCATTTCGACTGGAAAAATTTGAGCGAAGCGGGAATTTTGGAAGGAGAAATCTATCCTTGTCATTACACTTTGAGGTCACTTTTTCGGGGGCTTGGGACTCGAAATGACAATGATTTCAAGGAAGGTAGGTTCCAATATTCCAATATTCCACCTTTCCATCATTCTTTTATAAAATCTTAAAAATCTAACAATTATGTGGTACGAAATATTCAAATTCGAAATACAATACAGAATAAGGCGCCCCGCGACATATATCTATTTTGCATTAATGCTGATTACGGTGGGGCTAATTGTCAGTACACCTGTGATCAGAAAGCTTGGTGCTGCCGGTCTCATCAAAGAAAATGCACCGGTGGTCATAGGTTATTTTATGACAAAAGCCTCTTTAATGATCGCTCTTTTCGCATCTGCAATTATGGGCGTTCCGGTTTTACGGGATTTCGAACACGGGACGGCATCGCTGATCTACGTAACTCCGATCAAAAAGAGGGATTATCTGCTGGGAAGGTTTCTGGGATCATTTTTTGTTCTATTCCTGATTTCGCTGTCCATTCCACTTGCCGGTATCATTGGCGAATTTATGCCCTGGCGAAATGCCGACAATCTGTTGCCTTTTAATTTATCCACCTATACCAGTCCATATTTAAGCATTATTCTGCCAAATATGTTTTTTATCAGCGTGATTTTCTTTGCAGGTGGAGCGCTCAGTAGAAAAAGTATCGTGGTTTATACGCAGGGGATTTTTCTGTTGGTGCTGATGTTGATGGCACAATCGATGATCTCAAAAATTGACAATCGCTTTTTTGCCGCTATTTTAGATCCCTTTGGAAGTGTGGCCATAAAAAACCTTACGATGTACTGGTCAGTGGCGGATAGAAACTCTTTAATGGTGCCGCTTTCCGGTGAAATACTAATTAACAGACTGGTGTGGTTGGCTGTTGCTGTTATCGGATTGATTATTACACAAAAAAGGTTCAGCTTTAATGTAATCAGATCCTCCGGAAGAAAGAGGAAGTTGGTTAAAACCGCTAAACAAAAGATTCATATTGAAATTAAAGTGCCGAAGGCAACTCCGCGGTTTGGATTTTTTTCGAACATTTACAAAACGTCCCGGATGAGCTGGTTTTATGCCCGGAACCTGTTTAAGGAAGTTTCGTTTATCGCGATTATACTTTCAGGGGTGGCATTATTGATTGTTGAATCCTTTGACATCGGATTTCAATTTGGTCATGTTGTTTATCCAACAACGTA
>JABMQA010000780.1 GCA_013203545.1 Bacteroidota bacterium | reverse complement strand
CTATATTTCCCTTTAAAATAGCTGGGTTTTCCAAAAACAATATATTCAACACCTGGTTTGATCTTATCGACAATCCATTTTATTCCCTGAAACCAGACCAGTTCAATCTCGCCGCTACCGTCCCTTAGTGACGCCGTTAGTCGTTTTCCCCTGCCGGTGCCCACCGTATGCATGCCCGACATCTTTCCTTTCACCTGGATGTAGGATTGATCGCTGCTAATGGTGGCAATTTCGAAAAATTTACTGCGATCAACATATCGAAAAGGGAAATAATATAGCAGATCCTCAAAGCTGAATATTTTAAGCTCTTTTTTCAGCACATCGGCTCGTTTAGGGCCAACCCCTTTTAAATATTCGATAGGTGTATTGAGGAATTCTGTTGACATCGTCCCAGGCTAACTTATTTCCAATTGCAGTTTATCGCCTACAAATTTAACCTAATTGAATAAAGGTAAAATAAAAAACTCCTTGCTTTTCGGGCAAGGAGTTTTGAAAACTTTATACAATAGGTTTTAATAAACCCAGAGTGTTTGCTCGAAATCACGAAGATCGTCTTTAACGCGTTGCGCTTCCAGTAGTGCATCCACACCAACAGTGTAGTCGGAAATGTACCGGTCGAATACATTATCTTCTTTAATGATATAGCTACTGAACCTTCGTTGCAAAAAGAATTGGTCGTACGTGAGACGGTTGGCGCTGTTGTGCCGGTTAAATATCTCAAACCTTGCCAGGATCGGTCGGATTTCGGGATAATATAGCCAGAACAGAGGCTTGTAACCACGGAACTGTCCGGTCAACGGGTCAATATCATCTTTTACCGGACAAATCCCGATAATACGTATCTGCATTTCTGACCTTTCTTTATCGAAAATCCAGTCTTCTTTTATTCTCAATCGCTGCACATCCTGCGGGTTGAACGGATTAGGCGTTTTTTGGTTAATGAAATTATTGGGATCATTCGGATCAGGAACCGGTACCAGAATGGTATCAGTAAGTGCAACTTCTATCTGGTTGGCTGTCATAGGGATCATTTCCTCAAAATTATCTGTACCCTGATCATAGGTATAAGTAATGATCTCCTGGCCAAGAATTGCATCCCATAAAACCTGCATGAGATTTCTCCACCTGCCCTGGGGCCTTTCGGGGAAAAGCAGCGGTTGATTAACCTTTTCCTTAAAATCGATAACGCGCCATATCCTTTTCTCCCAAAATACGTCTGCTTCACGCAAATAGGGATAAGGAATGGGTTTCAGGTCATCAATATGGTCCCTGTTGTATGCCTTGTCTTTGGTCTCAGTTACCAGTTGAACCTGGCCGGGTTGACCCTTTACCAGGCCGAAGGCTCCCAGGAACATTACGATACAGGCAACTTTTATTATCTGATTTAAACTCATATCATTAACTATTATCAGGTTTTACTAATTAATTGTAAAAATAATTGGTGCCAATGGCCTGTCAAGATTGTCAGGGCCCCGTGCAACAATATTTTCGAACCAGACTTTCTGGCCTCTGTTGGCCGACCTGATCTGCCTGATCATGTCTTCGGTCAAACGGTTGTTGTTTGAATTGCCTGACCATACTTCCAATCCACGCTGAATGGTCATTTTGAATGATACCAATCTGTAAGTAAGGTTAAATTCAAAATCATCCGGCATTTTTGGAACAATGGCACCTGAAGCAATCAGGATATTCCTATTGATGGATCCTTCATTTCTGTTTGCAATCAATGCAACAGGATCCGGAACTTTTTTAATCCTGAAGGTTTTACTTCCCATATCCCTGGCTTTTCCATCAATTTCTGCTGTTACGCTGATCACTGTTTCACGCATACCGGCGGGAACATTGACGATCCAGTCATCACTTTCGGGATCCGGTGTCATGGTTCCGTGCGAGATAGATGGTGTGAGGTTTTCTTCAGGAATACCGGGAACAGATATTGCAACCGGGTTATCAACACCCATATAAAACACATTCATTTTTTTTGCAGATACAGTTAAAGATGGCTCGGCAACAAAATAATTATCCTTAAAATAATAGTTGTTTAGGTCACCAACGCCACTTTTAACGCGGATAATACCGGCATAAGTTTGCGGGCCTTCTTTGCTCGTTGGCAATTTAATTTTAACTAATCCATTTTCACCTTCAATGGGTTTTGCGCGAT
>JABMQA010000779.1 GCA_013203545.1 Bacteroidota bacterium | reverse complement strand
ACATAAAGGAACTTTGAATCATTTCGTCCGCCTTTGTCCTGAATGATAAATCAAGTGAAGTATCTGTCAGAATATGAAAATAGTCTGCGATATCGGAAAGTTTTTGTTTTGCTGTTGCTTCATATGCGAATAATGAGGCCTCAGTTAAATAATCTGTTTCAAACTCGGTGCGGATATCGTTCCTGGCTTCAGTCAGTATGGCCTCTTCGCGAATGGCAATAGCCTCTTCATCAACACAGGATGGCGCATAACCAACAAACAGCACAAGGATAATAATCGATATTTGTAAGTATTTACTCATCTGCTTTTTCTATTAATCCTGAACCTGAGAACCATGATTTTATCATCTTTGAATTTGGTGTCTAAAATTTCGATGTGCTTCAGGCTACCCGTTGGCATTGTCAGCTTATCGATAAACTCCGCTTTGTTGTACAACTCCATTCCCTGCGCATTCGCATCATTCAGCACCTGGTAAATAATGGCCGCTTCATCGATGATTTTGCCCAGATAGCTTCTTCTTTTTTGCCAGTCATCCACATTCATCACCGAAAAATAATGGATGATCAGTGCATAATCGTTGGCCTGGAGGCTGATCCTTTGGTCCCTTTCAAAATTTCTCAGGATGCGGGTTATTGTATCCGTTTTATAATAAGGGGCGCTGATGGCCATTTTTATCACACTTTCGTCAGTTTTAAGAACAAAGCCTCCACTTGCATCGCTTAAATAACTCATCGGGGATTCGTCGTCAAATAATACTTTTATTTCTATCTGATCACCCTTAATTGCCTCCCTTGTATGGGCATCGTAGAAACTGAAGCTGTACTCGCGGGTACTGAATAGCTTGAACACGAGAAACAGGGTAGCCATCACCACGATTAGCAAAAGCGGAACAAAAATAAAAACCCGGTTTCCCTTTGAGACGGTTTTAACCGGGCTTATTTGCTTGCTATTTTTAAATACAAAATCATCCCAGTTTGCGTAGCCCACATATTTGCTCAACAGATTCAACACATCAATCCTGGGCAGCGATTTGCTATCAGATTTAATATGGTTGTAAAACCACTTTTCGCTGAGGTGGGCATTGACCTTTATCAACAGCTCTTCCTGGAAATCGGTAATCTCCTGACCCTTCCAATCTGAAATTGAAGGATTGATGCCCGGATATGATTTTTTCATGGCGGCCACGATCTCTTGCTTTAGCAACTCAAAATGATATTTATTGTCGTTGTGCAAAATTGGTTGATTGTTTAAATTTTTGTTAGTAAAATGCTTGTAAAACAATTTGCAAAACATTTACAAGCGTAATTCAATCCATCCGGTGGTCCACATATTAATTTTATCTCCGAAAATCGAATTAGAAACAAATATAGGAAATTAATAAAGGTAATAACAATACTCAATTGAACAGTAACATCCAACTATGAAAAAAGTAATGGTTATTTTATTAATGATTGTTGTTGCATTTACTGCAATCTTCCCTCGCCAAAATATTGAATTAATGTTTATTGGCAGCTATCACATCCCAAAATTTGCAATAAATAATAATCCTGATACATCAATCCTTTCATTGTACGCAAAATTTGCAAATCCAAAAATTCACTTGCAAAATCCCGTTTTGACTTGCTTCATACCTATCGTATGTTTGTTTTATAAACGAACAATTGAAAGATTTAATCAATCCAAATTATTAACCATAAAAAAAAGAAAGCATGGAAAAGCAAAGTAAAATTCCAATGATTTACGGTTACGCAGTATGCCTGGTTACCGTAATTACAGTTATCATCTCCGTGGCCAGTTTCGTTAACGCAGTTATCGATCTTGGCGATCCTTTGTATGCAGAGCGGGACTACAACAAAACCCCCAGCCTGGCATCATTCGACAACTACAAAATGGATATCTATTCCTCATCCGACAAGGAAAATGCTTTTACACCTGACGACACAACCTTGCGTGCCATGTATGAAGCCGCAAAAACTGACAAAATCCATTCGGTGAAACACCGGGCAAACCGGACCATGATTGTCAACGGGCTACTAATCATCCTTTGTGTTGTGTTTTTTATATTCCACTGGCGGTGGATGCGAAAGCTATCAAAATCCGGAGCTTAGATCAGGGTTTATTAAAAATTTTGAAGTTTAACAAAAAACATAAAATTATGAAAAAAGTAACAATCATTTTATCAGTATTATTAAGCACACTTGCAGCAAGCCTCGTTGGCCAAAATATCGAGTTAACCTTTACCGGCGACAACAACGGCCAGCCTGTTACGCTGGATAGTGTCATCATAAGAAATGTAACACAGGGCGGTGAAGTAACACTTTATCCTCCCGACTTATCACTTGTGCTAATCCTAACGGGAATTGAAGATGGGATCAATGAAACAGATCCTGCCTTTAACTTACACCAAAACTACCCCAATCCTTTTAACAGCCAAACTTCGGTACAGCTTCAATTACCCGGAACGGCAATGGTTAAAATGTTGGTTTCAAATCTGCTGGGACAAAATCTCCTTTGCACTAATAATCTGTTAGGTGCAGGCAAACACACATTTTCATTCACCCCCGGCAACGAAACATGCTATTTTCTGACGGCAATCCCGATAGGTATCGGGAGCAATGGGCAAACCGAAACCATTAAGATGCTTTGTAATCCCGGTAGAGAAGGGCAATCCATTAGCCTGAGTTATTCAGCGAAGATGGATACGGACCCGATTCTTAAGACTTTACAATTGCTGGGTGAATTACCTTTTGAAATAGGTGACGAACTATTGATGATTGCCTATTCAGCATCCAGCGAATCGGGCATGGTAAAATCGCCGGATACAAGTCAGGAATATGTCATGCAGTTTGCTACAAACGTGGCTTGTCCGGGATTGGATTCATTGCTATACGAAAGTCAATGGTATCATACCATCCAGGTTGGCGGGCAATGCTGGCTAAAGGAAAACCTGAATGTGGGGGAAATGATTTTGGGAAACCAGAACCAAACCAACAACGGGGTTATAGAGAAATATTGCTACGGAAATTCAACAGCAAAATGCGATGAGCTTGGGGGTTTGTATATCTGGGATGAACTGATGCAATATTCTATAGAAAACAGGGCCCAGGGTATTTGTCCGCCTACCGGCGGATGGCACATTCCAACGGATGAAGAATTAAAAGTTTTGGAAGGTATGGTCGATTCCGGTAACCCCATAGGACACCAGGTATGGAATCAAACAGGGTGGAGGGGTGTGGATGCCGGAGAAAACCTTAGATCCACTTCGGGTTGGTATAACAATGGAAATGGTACTGATATGTATGGTTTCTGCGTATTGACCACAGGTTACTGGTTCCAGGGTGGGTTTTCTGATCTTGGTGAAGGGACTTTGATTTTCTCATCAACTATTGAAAATAATGGACAATCCTGGCATCGTGGTTTCAACGGGATGGCCGATGGAATAATACGCAACCTTAACGAGTGGAATGTTGGTAGTTCGGTAAGGTGTATTAAGGACTAAAATAAGTCTGTTAGAAAGGTAAATTGAATTGAGGGAAATTGGAGTTCTTCGGGAGTAGTGGAGTATTGGAAATAGGTTATGAAGCAATAAAAATAAATAATCATGAAAAAATTAATCATCATCTCAGTAATCATGCTTTTGGCAGCTTCCGTGCACAGCCAGGAAGTAAAAAAAGACAGCATATTTTATAAAAACAAATTCTACTATTCCACCGATCAGGATTACGAAAAGATCAAAGCAGAATATCTGAAACTCAATTTTGAATCGTGGTTTATGCCCGGACTGGGATATACCTTTTACAGGCCAAAAGGCTCCGATTCAACCGGGGTATTCAATGGCATTGCAGTAAATTACCTTATCTATGCCAAGATGTACCAGAACAACAAGCCGGGCCCCAGCCATGTGCGGTTTTACACCAAACTGAGCATTGTAAAAAGTACGGAAAAGGATATCAATGATTTGTTCTGCTATTCGGTAGGGCTTAGTTTTTCATTCGAGAAAAATCCAAAACGGCCCTACCTGGTTCCATTTTTCGGGCTGGAGTTCGGGGGCCTTTCGCAAAGCCAGTGGGGCACCACCGGCCAGTTTACCCCTACCCTGGGTTTACATCTTGTTTCCAAGCGAAACCTCTTCATTAATATCCAGGGAGGATATGTGTATCCAATCACCAACTTCGACATTTTGCAGGGATTATTCCTGGAGGCAGGGGTAAACTTTGCCCTATGGTAAATTAAAATAGAAAAATCATGAAAACATCAATCAAAGTACTTCATTGGCTACCGCGGATCATCTGTATTCTGGCAATACTTTTCATAAGTCTATTTGCAGCTGATGCTTTT
>JABMQA010000778.1 GCA_013203545.1 Bacteroidota bacterium | reverse complement strand
ATGTATGAGATATACAACACCATCAGGGCCGACAGAATCCGGAACTTTTATTTCTTTTCGGGATTTGGGGCACACGCCGGGTATATCAGGACCTTGGAGCAATTCTATGGACAGGAGAATGGCCAGTGTGTATTGCTCGAAGACAGGCGAACGCATGTTGTAGGTGGATTGGATGGTGTAGCTGGATTTGAGTACTTTTTTTACAGTGTTCCCCTATCGATCTCCCTGGATTATAAGCCCTACGTTGAGTTTTTTGGAAAGAAATTTTTCAGGATTGATATGTGGAATTTTGGATTGTCGTTCAGATATACTTTTTAGAAGGAATAAAACTGAGATGAAGAATCTAAAATGGTTTAAATTGATACTTTGCAGAGTGCCACAGAGAAAGCACAGGTTTTCAAAAAGAAAGAAAAAAGTAATTAGAATTTATTATTAAAATAGTTGAATTATGAAAAGAATCATTTTATTGTTATTGGCTTTTATTAGCGCAGATGTAATGCTGGCACAGAAAGAGGAAGACCAGCCCCAGGAGATGAAAACTATTTTTGGATCCAATGATAAAATCACCCATGGGGGATATGGGGCCCTTATGGTTGATTATTGTAAGATTGATGGTAAAGATGCTGTTGTTGTGGGTGGGCGTGGCGGCTGGATCATTAACCACAGGCTTGTTCTTGGAATTGGAGGTAAAGGTATAGCCAGCTCAGTGTCTTATCCCCAATCTATTGAAACTGACAAGTATTATCTCAACGGCGGCTATGGCGGGTTATTGATCGAACCCATCATTTTTCCTATGTCGGCGGTTCACATTTCCGTACCCGTGATTATTGGTGCAGGTGGTGCTGTTTATGCAAAAAAATATGACTGGGGTACCAACTGGGACGACCAATCCCAATGGACTACCATCGATTCATCACCGTTTTTCGTGGTGGAGCCGGGGGTCGAAATCAACCTGAACCTCGTAAAGTTTATGCGTATCTCTTTTGGTTGCTATTACCGCTATACTTCAGGCCTCAACCTGGAGAACCCTTATGGTGAAAAAAGCGACGACCATATCCTCGATGGGTTTTCGGGTGGTATTGCACTGAAATTCGGAAAGTTTTAAATCCGAAGCACCTGATAGGGAGTTTTTGGTAAGACACTGATCCGCTGGTGGTCAGACAGGTTTACGCTGATTTGTTATGATAAGATTGAAATAGGTTGGCGTTTTTTGATACATCGGGGTTTGCTACCTTCGCAAATTTTGAGAAAATAGTTACACGGTCTGATTTTTTTTCAAATATCACAATAAAAATTTGATCGTGTCAAAAAATAAGTATTTTTGTCCGGATCAAAACAGAAAAATTCTGAATGTACAACTTAACAAACATAGCAACATGTTGGTGGTGGCACTTCAAATACGAAGTCGTCGTTAGTTGCCATTTTGTTCTGTAGTTAAGAAGTAAAAAAAATAAATCAAAGAGGCATGTCGTAACGGCGACATGCCTTTTTTTTTATGTCTAAATTTTAATAAATGATTCAACTAAAATAAGAGTAAAAACCTTAACAATTTTAAAACATGAAGAAAACACACAAGATCTTATTAACCGAAAAAGAGATGCCGACACACTGGTACAACATCCACCCCGACATGCCCAACAAGACCATGCCTCCACTACATCCTGGGACAAAGCAACCCATCGGGCCTGAGGATCTGGCCGCACTGTTCCCAATGGAGTTGATCAAACAGGAAGTGTCGATGGAGCAATTTATCGAGATACCCGAACAAGTTCAGGATATATACAGGTTATGGCGTCCCAGCCCAATGGTCAGGGCCAGGAATTTTGAGAAACTACTGGATACACCCGCGAAAATTTATTTTAAAAATGAGAGCGTTAGTCCGGCGGGTTCACATAAACCCAATACTGCTGTTCCGCAAGCGTACTATAATTTTAAGGAAGGGGTGAAAAAAATGGCCACAGAAACCGGCGCCGGCCAGTGGGGTAGCGCCCTGGCTTTTGCAACAGGGTTTTTCGATATCGAGCTGCAGGTGTTTATGGTTAAAGT
>JABMQA010000777.1 GCA_013203545.1 Bacteroidota bacterium | reverse complement strand
TATTCAGAAGACAAATAAAATTCATTGACCGGATTGATGGTAACCTCACTTCCGTCAATCATTGTGTTTTCGGATGGAATGGATTCGATAAGCATTTGTGTCTGTTTATGATAAATATCAATACTTTGACCCGGCGTAGGCACCACATCCCTGTCGAAAGTGATATGAAGATTTGATCTGAGCCCTACGCCTATAGAATCGTCAGCAGGCAAGAGAGCAACAAAGGAAAAATATCCTTTAGCGGATCCGGCGTCAATTCCGGCATCTGGCATGTTACGCTGTGATTTGGCGCTGTTAAGAGCCGGTGGGTAATTCATGGAGTTTTGAGCGTGTGTAATGGCTGACAATCCAATTGTAATGGCCAGTGTCATTGCGAATCCTGTAATACATTTTTTCATTTTCATAGCTTCATTTATACATTTATATAATCTATTCTGAATAAACCGGAACATCAAGATAAGGCAACCAACATAACTATTAGATTGCATATATTTTTCAAACATACGCTTTTATTTGGCAGTAGTGTAGAAATATTTAAACATTCGGCATTTTGTATGGGTGGGGTGGATTTGGATGGTTTTATGTTGATGGTGGGGCAGAGACGCACAGCCGTTCGTCTTTACTACCACCACCAATTATAATCTGCCGGCAAAGGGCCGTGTGTCATTATCGCTGCCATCATTTGATTTCTGCCGGGTAATGATATCCATTGCTCCACACCGATAGTAAAAACCAATGTGTGTCTTTTATTTCAGGATAAGTTTCCTGTAGATGTATTCACCATGGCTGAAAATCCGCACAATATAAATCCCCGATTGCCTTCCAGTAAGATTAACTTCAACACCCTGGTTTGTTCTGCTGAACTCACTTTTGATAAGCTGTCCCTGCAAATCAAATATATCAACCTCGGCACCTTCATCAATCCCTGTGATCGTGAACCTGCCCGTTGTCGGATTTGGTATAAGTGTAATATTTCTGACAAAATCTATTGGTTTTTCCGTTCCGGAAATGATAAATCCTGTTACCATAGAAATTCCATTTTCCATAAACAATCCGCCTCCACTTGCCCGGGAGAGATCAAATTCCGGAATAAGGTTATATTCCTCACCTGTGGATGATTTGTAAAGTTTGAAGTTAAACGCCTCACCTGAATTAAACCCCATTTTATCCGTTTCATAATGATCACTACCAAAAGCAACAAAAGCAGTTTGTTTTTGCAAAGCATCAATTATTATTTGTCCGGCACAAATTCCTTCATGGGTAAAAACACCGATGTAATCCCCCGTTTCAAAATTAACAATAGATGTTTCCATAATACCTATCACATGACTGACCGGGGTGTTTACTACTTTATTCCAGACTGGATTTGGCGGAAAAACAAATGCCGCTGTAACAACAGCCCCTTTCACACAATCGCCAAAAGTTATTGGTATATCATCTGTCATCAGAACATAGTACGCTTCTCCCGGATTCATGGTCCACAGGCTGTTTATTCCCATCGTGGGCCAATAAATGCCCCATCCGGCTACCTCTTTCACAATAACAAGATCGGACACCACAGGAGCAAATACGCTTTCAACATCTACCGGGCATTCTGATACAACAGGGATCAGGTTCCAACCATTATCTATCATTACAGTTTTGTTTTCTTCAACTACGCCGGTAAAATTGAGGCTGACCCCACCATTTGTTTTGACCTTGTAGGCCGAATGTTGCTCCCAGTTGACTATGGTATTTATGTTATACAACGGATAAAAGATATCTTCTTCAGTAATAACAATAACAAGTTCATCGAGAATGCTTGCAAAAATATTTTCGATTTCAGGATCTGTGGGCATGATGTAACTTGATAGTCCCGACCAGCCTACCTGTATGTTGATAGTGTGTAAAGCATAGCTTTCCTGTGTAACCGTAACAAGCACTTGTGGTGTTCCGCCATTTGCTGTAATTGTAATTTCTCCAATCCTGGTTGAGCCTGATGTATTTTGATTATACGTTACCGTGATCATTCCATTTTCGATGCCGCTCATCGGATCAACGTTAAACCAGTCCACAATTTCGCTCACTATCCAGGATGTGTTGGAGATTACGTCAAAACTTGTCATGCCTGCTGAGGCTGAGACATCCTGATTGGCCGGGTTAACTTCAAGCTCGGGACCGGCGCCAGCCTGGGTGACGGTGAAAATTACATCGGGCACATCCGGCGCTAAAACTGTGATGTTTCCTACGCGTTGTGTAATGGTGGTGTTTTCATCGTAGTAAACTGAAAGCGTTCCGTTGCCGGTGCCGGTCGTGGGATCAACGGTCAACCAGTCCACGCTTTCAATGACGGTCCAGTTGGTGTTGGAGCTTACATTGAAACTGGTGGTGCCGGATAATGAGGATACATCCTGGTTGTCCGGGCTCACAGACAGCTCGGGATCGGCGCCGGCCTGGGTGATGGTGACGATCACATCGGGTACATCCGGAGCTGAAATTGTGATGCTTCCTACACGCTGTGTGATGCTTGTGTTTTCATCGTAGTTCACGTTGAGTGTTCCATTGCCGCTACCGGTGGTGGGATCAACGGTCAACCAGTCCACACTTTTACTTACGGTCCAGGAGGTGTTGGAAGTAACATCAAAACTGGTAGTGCCGGATAATGAGGATACGTTTTGGTTATCCGGGTTCACGGTAAGTTCGGGTTCGGCTCCGGCCTGGGTGACCGTAACAATCACATCGGGCACATCCGATGCAGAAAGTGTAATACTACCTATGCGTTGTGTGATGCTTGTGTTTTCATCGTAGTTCACGGTGAGCGTGCCGTTACCACTGCCGGTCGTGGGATCAACTGTTAACCAGTCCACACTTTCGTTGACAGTCCACGATGTGTTGGAAGTTATATCAAAACTGATGCTGCCGGAGGATGAAGTTACATTTTGATTATCTGGATTCACTGCCAGTCCGGGTTCAGCGCCAGCCTGGGTGACCGTGACAATTACATCCATTTTATCTTCTATTGAGACGGTAATGCTTCCTATACGCTGGGTGATGGTATTGTTTAGATCGTAGTTTACGGTGAGCGTGCCATTACCTGTACCATTGGTGTGATCAACTGTTAACCAGTCCACGCTTTCGCTTACGGTCCAGGATGTATTGGAGCTTATATCAAAACTGGTGGTGCCGGATAATGATGTTACATTTTGATTATCCGGGGTCAAAGTCAATTCCGGATCAACGCCAGTCTGGGTGACGGTTACTGTCACATCAGGTGCTCCGTCTGTTGAAATTATTATCTCTCCTAAACGACTGGTAATTAATATGTTTTCGTCATAGCTTACTGTAAGTGTGCCATTTCCGCTACCGTTCATCGGTTGTACACTCAACCAGTCCACACTCTCAGACACCGTCCAGTAATTATTGGATGTTATATTAAAACCTGTGGTCCCGGATGTTGCGGAAACGCCCTGATTTGCCGGGCTCACTGCCAATTCGGGGCCACCCTCAGCCTCTACCATTATATAGATCTCCTCTTCAGGGTAGCCCAATGTATTGGAATAAATGGTATCGTAATATACACCACCCTGCATCAATTCACTTGTAAAGTCAACATCCACATAACCTCCGGCGGCGCTTAAATATCCACTGTATGGTGTTGCAGAGAGCCAATCGGGTACCAACACAGAATAATACAACTGCGTTGAAGAAGCGTTGTCAAGCGTAGAGCTAAAATTAAGGGTATCCCCTGCATCAATGGTAAACGAAAAACTATTCGGATTCCAGTGTAAGGGCCCCTGGTCAACAAGGAATGTCCAGCTGGCTGTATCTTCAATCGGGTTGCCATAGTCATCGGTAACCCCAAAAATTTGTGATTTCAGGTAACGGTTTTCAATAAAGTAATTATACCCGGCATTAACTGTAAAAATAACTTTATTGTACGCCTGACTATATTGAACGCTTGCCCCGATCTGCATTCCATTTTCCGCGTTCAGGAGCTGACAAGTATTTATTGTAACAGATGACGGATCGAGGTCTTCAGAAAAAGTAAAGGAAATCTCATCCCCGGGATTCAGCACACCGTCAGAAGGCTGAGGGTTTCCGGAAACCTGGGGTGAACTTCTGTCAATTATGCCTGTAAGTATTTCCGAGTGATTTTCCACGCCTCCAGCACATTCAGCAACGGCCCGAAGCAGGTAAAAATCGTCCATCAGATAAGTCACATCCCATTCCGCAACAAGGAAGGATGTTTGTATTGAATCTTTGGGAATAGAGTATACTTCAATCCAGTTGCTTCCAAAATCAGGGGAATATTCCAGACTGACTGCCTGCAATTGTGTGTTTGTGAGTTCATAATCTGTAATTGTAACCTGCAGAATATTATTGTTTGCTTGGTTCACAATCCAGTTATTATTGGGTGAAAGGATGGATACCGGTGAACAGGGAGGCGTGAAATGCACATCAAAAGTTGCATAGTCAGCCAAATTAGGATCAACACCCAATACGCCTGCAATTCCCACTTCGCAGGGAGAGGCTAATCTCAGTGTTAATCCTACAAGATCATATACTTCTCCGGGAGGCCGATAGATTTGAATGGCGATAGGCGTCATAACATTCGCCAGCAAATTTTCCTCAATCGGGGTGGCTAAAGATTTGCCTCCGGCCTTGATTGTTGCCCCATGCGGATTGGTTTCATTCAGAACACCCAGTCCATAAACCCAGGTCTCATCCGTCTGGCTGGTATTATTCATATACAGATAAAACACTGCAGGTTCATCAGGTGAAACGTTGTTGGCTACAAATGTGTGCGGGTTCAGTTGGCATCCCTGTCGCGGGACTGAATTCTCCTCATAAGGGCACTTCGTTTGTCCGCTTATGGTTTGAAAGACAGGTGTGCCGTAAACAGGATCGGTTTTTATATCCACAGTAAATGCATCGCCGGGATCATTATCCCCTAAATTGAAACCGATTTTTGTGGAGTTTGCGCTTGAATTTGTGTGGGAACTTCCGGTTGTCATTGTGGTGGAAATTTTAAATCCTCCGCTTGCGCCAATTCCATTAATGTTGAGGCCTGCATTCATGGCTACCTCTTCTGTTATCGTCAAATCAACCTTCTGGGTATAGCTACTTGATTGACTCATCATTTCAAAATATGAGTAGGATACACCGGCGTCAAATGATATGTTTTGATAAAATTCTGCTTCATTTTTCAGTCTTTGGTTCAGGTCGATAAATGACTCCCACCGGTGAGCAGATGTTGTATCCTGGATAAGGTAGAGTGCCGGAATAACAGTGTTAACTATATAATATTCAGAATAGATATAGGTGGTGGCAAATCCATCCGGGACAATGATGATATCCTGATCGACCGTTATTACGGTATCTTCTATTGATAAAATATCAGTGATTCCGTACAGCAGGTTCATGGCGCCACCCATATACAGGTCTGCTTGTCGCCCCACAACATATTCATCACTGGAGGTTGAAAAGGTTTCAGAGGTAACAAAGGTCATTTGGTTCTCAGTAATCGAATTCTGAGACATGGATATATTCATTCCCGTTGTAAAATCCATAGTTACATTTACGTTGGTCGTAACGGCAAAACCAAAACCAACAGAAGATTCAAATTTAAGTCCAAGGGAGGCTTTTTCAAAATGCCCGACATTATCACTGTATTCCACACCAAAACTAATTGCCTGCGATACCTCCGTGGTTTCAGATAAATAGCTATAGCTACCATCACCAGGTGGGTCCCGCAGGATCAACATCGGAATTTCGGGTGTTGTGGTTGTAAAGGCGGTCTCCCTGGGGCGTTGTCCTGTTATATATACCCATTCTTCGTTTGTCGCCACACTTTTCGCATCATAAACATACTGAATCTGTAGTCTTTTCTGGTAGGCATGTTCCCCGCCTCCTGCAATGTTTGGAAAGCCGGCATAAAAAGAATAAAGCGTGGTGTCGGAAATAGGCACATCAACCTGTCCTGCATCACTGAGGTCATCCAAAATAAGAATGTTTCCTGTGTCAACCCGGCACATGATCTCCCCGAATTCACCATAGGGTTCAAAAACGTCAATTTCAATCTCATATGCTTCAAATTGTTCCAGGATGATCCAACCATTTTGATTGGTAACAGAGTCGAATCCGGTGATTTCAATTATTGGTTCGCTGTGATATATAAAATCCTGAATCGTATCGCGTTGGCTTACATCAACCTGTTCGGTGTCAAATGTGATCAGGTTTCCGAAATAATTGATCGTTGCAGGTGTAACATAATATTGATAGGGTGCAAGGTTGATGCTGTAAAAGCCGAGGGAATCTGTATAAATGGTGTCGGTAATCCCGCAAACGTTGAGACATTCCACAATCAGTTCAACAGAATCTGCAAGGGGAATGCCACATCCACCCGTTACATGGCCACTCAGATTATATGTAAATTTATCTTCAAAGTTCAATCCGGCAACAGGATACATTATGGTGTCCAGTACAAAAGATGGCATAAAATGGTGCCCTCCGGCAGTATCCGGTTTAAAAATATGCGAACCTATCTGAACATCATCAATGGTGTAGTCTCCGAACTCGTCTGTAATTGCTGCCGGGACATTGTCCAATAAAATCTGTCTGCCTCCGGAAGGACAGGTAGTATTCATAAAGCTTACGTTACCACTCACAATAAAATAGGATACATCTGTAAAATTTGTTGAAACGGGTGTCGGGCTGGCCAGATACACATTGGAAGATACCGGGTTAAAATCATGCACGATCCCATTTTGTATTAATTCCGGAGTAACCGAAAAGTTACCATAGCCTACATTGGTTACAGCAAAAGATCCATCAGGCATGGTCGTGGTTGTGAAGCTTTCCGTTGGCCCCTGTGTATTATTTCCTCCTTTGCCCTGATTTTTGGTTTCATTACCACCATCCGGAGACTTTGATAAGGCTTCTACCGTAATTGTAACCCCCTGCACACCTTCGCCTGTTGGAGTTCTTACAAAACCAATCACCGTCCCGGTTCCAAGACCTGTCCCCCTTACCCATAACGAATCGGTGTATTGAGCCGTATCACTTGCCGTGAAATATGCATTTTGGCTACCTACAGCGGATGGTTGAAAAACAACCACAACAGAATCTAACTCATAAGGCTCAAGATAAAGAAGGGTATCCTCCTGGTTAACCAAATGGTACTGACTCCCACCTGATCCTTCAAAAAACACAGGACAGTCATTAAAGCGATCAGCATCATTGCGGATATAAAAGGTTTTAGGGGTACTAATTTCCGGAATTTGCCATTCACCAAAATTAAAGAACTTACATTCACCCGATGTGGTGTCTGGATCGTTGTAAACAGTTACCAGGGGTAGCTGGTGGAAGTAGCGCCCCCCCATATCAAGCCGAGACATATCCGGATCGCGGTCATCAGGATCCAACATCCAATCGGAGCCATTGCTATTCATATCAGGATTGCTGCTGTCGATACAGGGTGACATTCGTGTTGAATCGGATTTATCAGGGAAATTGGTCCATGTAAGCTCATAGTCCCCGTCTTTTGTGCCGGTAAACATCGGATCAAGGTCAATGTTTCCATCTCCGGCATAGCCCCCCTCAATGCAAGACCAGGTAATTGTTACCAGCGAACCCGGCGCAACCACACCTGAGGTATTGCCCCAGAGAATACTATTTTCGATGGCCAGGGCTGAACCGCCATCATAACTCAGGCCATAGCTGTTGTCTGCTATCGTATTGTAAGCAACTACAGGAATGGAATTGTTGACGCAACAAATACCATTTTGATTGTTTGAGGAGATAATGTTATGGTCAATTTGAGGATTCGATTCCCAGTAACAGTATATTCCGTTTTGATGGTTATCAGAAATGGTATTTCCAGATATTACTGATGATTTGATGTGGTAGCAATCTATTCCATTTATTCCGTTGCCTGAGATTGTATTTCCTGTAATTGAACTTGTGTCGCTCCGGCACTGAATACCATATTCGGTATTTTCGCGTATCAGGTTACCGGATATTTCCGATTTCGAATCGATTAAATAAATTCCTGTACCATTTTCTGTAATGGTATCGTTGGATATCATAAGATATGAGAAGCCACCGCCGGCAACAATTCCTATAGTATTTCCAGAGATAATATTTTTGTCAATTATTGCAGGAGCCCGGTCTGTCTCAATACCATTTCCACAATTACGGATTGTATTATTGGTAATTGAACTTCCATTTCCATATCGCAGATGAATTCCGGCATCAAAGTTTTCAATTAAATTGTGATCAATAAAGGACTCGCAGCCTTCGCCGCCGGAAATAGCCCAGTGGAAACCTCCTGAAAAATGATTATGGCTTATTTGCGGGCTGGACCCTGAACTGAATTCTACAGCCGTAAAATTTTGATAAAATGAATTGTAAGATATTATTGCATTGGACGAATCACATTTAATACCATCATAATTAAAGTAAAATCTACTATTCCTTACAGTTGCGTCAATTCCATCGAAACACAATCCTGCTACTTGTTTACCATTGATAGTATCGCTTAGCATGTAGCTTGTATAATCAATCTTACAATACTCAAAAGGATAAGCCGGATTGGCATTCTCTGTCATATGAATAAGGCCCCAGGAACCCATGTTACCCTGCCTGGTAAAAGTGATGGAGTCGGTCACTGTTCCCTGCGCTATCAGCGTACCATAAACAGTCATATACCCAAAATCAGTGTTATAGGGAGTAGGTTCCTCCATCATATACCAAACGTCTTCGGTATTTGTCCTGAACTTAATGCTTACCCCTGGTTCAATAGATAGCGTTTCACCATAGGGTACAACTATTTCACCACTGATAAAATAAGGGCTGTTTGCTGCTGTCCAGGTTCCGCTCACATTGCCTCCTGCAATATAATTCGGTGGACAAACCTTCACATAGTCAACTTTGATCATAACACTTACCGAGTCGTTGGCATCTTTAAT
>JABMQA010000776.1 GCA_013203545.1 Bacteroidota bacterium | reverse complement strand
GTTCAACAAAGTTTTTACTTTTTTGCCCATCACATCAAAAACCTCAATAGATACAGGCCCTGCTTCGTTCACTGCATACGAAATACCGGCATGCGAACTAACAGGATTGGGATAAATGCCCAACAATGATGAAACCTTGCAGTTTTCGTCAATGCCAACTGTTGGTGAAAAATCCATGGTAATCATTTCCGATTTGCCAACATTATAAACCGCTACGATACCAGCGGTATAGCTTTGACCCGCTACCAAACCATTAAACTGGTATTGGTAATCATTATCAAACTGCTGTTCATATCCGGGTGTAAGCGTATCTGTAATTTCCCCATCAAGATAAATGATGTAATAATTTGGATAGTAATTGTATGCATCACTGAAATCATCGCTGCCATTGGTCTGTACCCACCAGGTAAGATCCAGGCCCCATAATAGATTTTCTATGTCGGTCAAAAAGAAATCATCAAGCCGGGCCACGCCGTAATAGCCAATTTCCTCGTTGTGATGTACAATAAATTCTCCTATACCCTCATGGGTATCTGCATCCTCTGTACTCTGATTTATATCCCATTCCAGACCGGACACATTGGAGATTTCTGAAATATGCCTGTTACTATCACCGGCTTCGGCATAACTAAAACCAGGCCCCATTCCTTCAAACCAGATCGCTTCCATGTCGTCCTGATGAGGAACATTATGAAGCCATGCATTTATACCCCATCTTGTCTTAACAAAGCTTGTTTCATTGCCAAATGTTGTCCATTGTTCTCCCTCAACGAACCAAACCATTTCCCACATAACACTAACCGGATAAGAAACAAAGGTACCACCAATAACATCGCCGTCCATATTGGGTTTGCTCCAACTGAAAATGCCCGAACTTTCATCCACGGCCAGGTTAACAGGTGCGGTCAGTTCATCAAAATAAAATTCGGTTTTAGCATAATTCGGATAGAAGGTTGAATCGTTGTATTCATCGCTGTAGTGCGTAACTAAACCTGCAACATAGTTACTGCCGGTTGAAAGCCCGGTAAAAGTATATTGTGGCTCACTGGTTTCTGCCACAAAACTCCCATCCAGGTAAACGCTGAAACCGGTAACGGAAGGTTCTTCGGGTCCACCCCCGAAGGGCGGTTCATCCCAGGTAAAAAGAGCTGTTCCGGCATCAAGATCGTTCAAAACGTTCAAGCCTACAGGACGCATGTAGGATGTCCAGGAAAAATAGAAATGGAAAGTTACAGTATCTGAACTTAGGCCATTGGTGTCAACTGCCACAACCCCAGCATCGTGATATACATCTAATTCAAGAGGTTCCAGAAGTCCTGTAAACACAGAAAAAACACAGTAGCCATAAGCTATCGAACCATATGGATCATATACTTCCAGACCATCCATGTAAACCTCGTAATGATCAATGATGCCGGTTGTATCCAAATCCCATTCGATAGATGCTTCCGGGGTGTAACCCTCCGTAAAATCCAATTTCATCATCACGTTGGCAGGTGTATTGGTCCGGACGGAGGAGACTTTGGTTGTCATAAGGCCCCGATAGTTGTCACTCCCACCAAAGGCGTATCCCTTTTTTGCGGCAGTATAATAGTAATCCTGGGAGAAAACAGAACAACTAAGGAGAAGGAAACTTAATAATAAGATGTGCGTTTTTTTCATTGTTTTATATTTTAAATTTTGTCCTGCAAAGTTATGCTGAGATCTCTGCAACAGAAAAAAAACCATGTCAATGTTATGTCAACATTTAAGGAATTGATGTCAACAAGTACACAGCAAAACCGGGCTAAAGGAAAATTTTGACGGAAAAAGGCAAAACCGGGTAAATAAAGTCCTTTTTTTGTTTCGACATCCGAACCATTAAAAACTTCTCATGAAGGTCAGTAAATCGGATTCCTCATTGTTTTCGATACCCAGTTTTTTTCGTATGCGGTATCGGGCAGTATCAACACTCCGTGGTGTCATTTGCGTGACTTCGGCAATTTCCTTGGATGACATATCCAGTCGCAACAAAGCGCAAAGACGCCTTTCTTTTGTGCTTAATCCGGGACAACGCTGGTCCAGCCCGATAAAAAACGATTCATGCACCTGGCTGAAGATCAGTTCAAAATCTTTCCACCCGTTCTCGTCCATTGCCGTTCCAAGATTGCTGATCACCTGGTTCAATAGCTGCCTTGATGTTTCAGGATAGCTGTCTTTATTGATCTCCAAATCCCTGATGGCAGTGTTGATCAATTCGTTTTTTTTCTGGGAGTTCAGAATACTATTGGCCAGTTCCCTATTCTTAAGCTCGATGCTCTTTGAAAGGTTGTCTTTTTCCAAAAGGGTATTCCTTATTTTTATTTTTTGCCGGGTATAAAGCAGGACAAGAATTACGATGGTCAACACCAGGATGGTAAAAACCAGGAGATAAATATAAAATCGCTTTTGAATCCTCAACTCGGTTTTTTGCCGCTCCAACTCGGTTTCAAGTTCATGTTTAAGCTCCGTAAACTTCAGGTTACTGTTGTCCTTATTCAAAGAGTCGGCATAAATGAAGTGTTTTTCCTGGTAAAGATATGCGCTATCGATGAGGCCTTGTTTATAATAAATAGCCCGGATGTAATCGGCAACATCACCCAGGCT
>JABMQA010000775.1 GCA_013203545.1 Bacteroidota bacterium | reverse complement strand
TCCATCACCCAACGAACTCCATGAAATACCATCGTAATTCTGGGCTGATCCTGCCAGTGTAAATGATTCATCTTTACAAATAGTAGCATTATCACCTGCATTGGCGTTAGGCATCAAAATAAATAATACATCAACATCATCACTATCAGATCCGTCTTCATTGGTCACAACAACCGAATAATTACCCGAAGATATAACCTCAATTGTCTGTGTTGTTTCGCTTGTTGACCAAAGATAGGAGCAATCAGGATTACCTGCATTCAGTGTAACGGTTTCCCCTTCACAGGTAGTAATATCATCTCCCAGATCAACTACCGGGGGATAAATATTTTTAATACACCGAACTGAGAAACCAAAATTCTCGTGATCTACAGTACGTAACACTTGAGAGTGATTATAGCTCAGACGATGACGGATAGCATTTATACCATTTGCATTCTCAGAGGATGACCACCAGTAACAATTGGTTGTAAGGTTCTTCCAAGCCATAGAGTCACCGATGTGCTCTCTGGTTCCAGCAGGTAAGGCTGTAAAACCACTAGAATTAGTAGCACCGATATTGGGGAGTTGCCAATGGCTTGCGCCGGATTCTTTCAGGTTACCACCAGCATCTGTACCTACCCACAAATTGTTAATATTACAAGGAATCGATCCAGCATCAACTTCATTCTCCAAAGTACACCATTCCTCATGAGTAGGCACATGCCAGCCATCAGGGCAAATACCCTGCGCTCCCTCAACATTTGTATATTGCATTAATTCATCCCATTGATATAATCCGCCATAAATATCACAGTTGGCTTCATTATCTTCATAACAATATTTTTCGATCAAATCATTATCCTGCATATCTTCAGTTCCATTTATCATAGTTCCGATATTGAGGTTTTCCGACATCCAGCATCGTTCTCCAATTTGGACGGTATTGTACTGTTGATTATTTCTGGTATCCAGGATGGGATAACCACAATGCCAGGTATCATCAACCATAATGAATCCATCTTTAATTTCAGTATCCGTATTTGCTCCATTTGTAACGGTAAGGGAAACTGTGTAAAATCCTGGTACATCATAAATATGTTCGGGGTTCTGTTCGAATGAATCGATTTCACCATCACTATCAAAATCCCATTGCCAGGTGGTAGGGTTGCCGCTGGATAAATCGGTGTATTTAACCAGTAATGGAGAGCCCCCTTCAGTATAACTGGCATCAAAATCTGCCGTTATATCCAAACCTCCTTCAATGTAAAGGTCATAGATTTCACTATCCGAAAGCGCTTTATCATAGAGCCGTACATCGTCAATTATCCCTTCAAAAGCTTGTGAATAATTGGTGCATTTATTTCTTCCCTGACACCCAATGGCAAATTCAGATGCTGACGATGCAGGAATGCCAAAAGTAGCCAACTCGGAATCCAGCAATCCATCTACATAGATTTTCAACTTCTGATTAATCTCATACACCCCAACTACAAAATACCATTCACCTGTTTGCAATACTGTATTGCTTTCTACAACGGTAGTATCCAGGTCTTCCACATAAAAATGAATTTTTGATTCAGGAGTTATGAATAAGTCATAATTTCGGTGGGTGCTATTTCCTTTGCCGGCTATCCCCATCTTAATTGAGGGTGTTACATTATCCGGATTAATCCATGCTGCAAAACTGATGCTTTCTTTTAATTCAAATCCGGGATAATTAACATTGTCGATCAAGTCACTGTTATTGCCATCAAAATAGTAGGCGCTATTTGGAATACCAAATCTATCCTCTGTTAACACGGCCCCATTTTCAGTTAAATGATATCCATGACCACTTTCATCATTAGCATTGCCATTGAAAGGGTAATGTGCTACCAACCCTTGCTGCAACGGATCCCAGCCCCCTTCATTAAATAATTCCTGGATTTCTGATTCAGACAAGGTTCTGTCGTATATTCTTAAATCATCAATTACCCCATAAAAAGGATGATCATTTGAATAATTATCACCAATTAGTATCCCTTCGGCCACCGGCATCTTGCCTAAGAACTAAATATCGTGTATTATTGCCCCGGCAAAAGTCTGTGCAATTGATTAGCCGGGTATTCCGGGATTCTAGAGATGGTTTCTTTT
>JABMQA010000071.1 GCA_013203545.1 Bacteroidota bacterium | reverse complement strand
GTATCCCTGAGGATCTGTTAGATTTGGAAGTAGGCTTTGATGAACTCTCCAGGGCCGGTTCGATGATGGGGTCGGGTGGAATGATTGTAATGGATGAAGATAACTGTATGGTTGATGTGGCCAGGTATTTCATCGAATTCCTCTGTGATGAATCCTGCGGAAAATGTGTCCCATGCCGTGAAGGCACAAAGCAGATGCTCAAAATACTCACTAAAATTACCGAAGGAAAGGGGAAAGAGGGCGATATTGAGCTTTTGGAGGATTTATCTGAACTACTCAACAATGCTGCGCTTTGTGCTCTTGGTAAAACTGCCCCCAATCCATTTTTAAGCACATTGCGATATTTCAGAGATGAATATGAGGCACACATAAAAGAAAAGAAATGTACGGCCCTATCATGTAAGGACCTTATCTCTTACTATATTGAACCGGATAAATGCAATGCCTGTATGATTTGTTTTAAGAAATGTCCTTCAGATGCTATTGTAGGTGAAAAGAAAATGATTCATGTAATTGACCAGGAGAAATGCACTAAATGCAATACCTGTTTTGAAGTTTGCCCGACAAAATTTGGTGCAGTGAAGAAAATTTCCGGTGAACCGGTTCCGCCTCCGATTCCAATGGAAGAAAGAACTTTTATCAAAAAGAGTAAATAATGAGCGATATACTTTTACAGATTGACGGAAGAGAAGTTAAAGCAAAGGAAGGAGTGACCATTTTGGAGGCAGCACAAAGTGCGGGGATAACGATTCCCACACTATGTTACCATGAGAAATTGGAACCTTATGGAGGTTGTCGCATTTGCACAGTAGAAGTGGAAAACAGGGGTTCCACAAAGCTTGTTGTCTCCTGCGTTTATCCGGTTCAGGAAAATTTGGTCGTCCGGACAAGGTCAGAAAAGATAGATAAAACCCGCAAAATGTTATTGGAGTTGTTGTTGGCTCATGCTCCGGATTCTGTTGAATTAAAGGATATGGCTAAAGAGTACGGTGCAGATAAGGACCGTTTTGAAAAGGAGGCCTCATTTTGCATTCATTGTGGTTTGTGTGTCAGGTACTGTGATGAGGTGAAAAAGTTGAATGCAGTTGGATTTGTTGACAGAGGAGCCAGGAAGGAGATAAGTTTTATCCCTGAGATAGCATCAAAGGAATGCTGGAACTGTAAGGAGTGTTTTCCCCTCTGTCCTACTTCGGCACTACAGGCAGCTTACGTTTTAATTGAAGCCCTGGCATTTTCCAGAGCTTCTTCAGAACCATCGTCAGGTGAATAAAAGTAATTAATCATAAAAAGCAATTCCCATGTACAACAAATTAGATGCATTATTTAAACCAAAAGCTGTTGCTATTATTGGCGCCTCTACAAAAGAGTTATCAATTGGAAATGTAATAATAAAAAATCTTATTCATTACAAATATCCGGGGCCAATCTATCCTATAAATCCAAAAGTTGATGAAGTAAGGGGAATAAAAGCCTATAAATCAAAATTGGATGTTCCCGGAGATGTTGACCTCGCTCATATTGTTATTCCCCCTCCATTTGTTCCTGAAGAAGTTGAGAACTGTGGAAAAAAAGGCGTAAAAGCTATTATTATAAATACTGCGGGTTTTAAAGAAATGGGGGCAGATGGACAGAATTTGGAAAATGATTTTCTGGAAAGGGCAAGGAGATACGGAATAAGAATATTTGGGCCTAATTGCCAGGGAGCCATTAACTCAGAGAACAAATCGTACTGTAACTTTACTTTTACTTTTCCCGAACCCGGACATATCTCTGTTGTTGCGCAAAGTGGAGGTGTTGGAGCAGTAATTATGCAGGCAATTCATGATATGGGTATCGGTATGAGAATGTACGCCTCCAATGGAAATGCTTCTGATGTTTCGATACCTGAAATTATCAAATACTATGGTGACGATGAAAAAACCAGGGCAATAATAATTTATGTTGAAAGTATTTCTAACCCAAAAGAATTTTTAGAAATCGCCCGGGAGGTATCTGCAAAAAAGCCAATTCTTGCTATGACAGCCGGACGTACCGATAAAGGTGCCGAAGCATCACGTTCGCATATAGGCGGTTTAGCAGGTAGTATTTCGATGGAAGTGATCTTCAAAAAGGCAAATATATTATCATTCACAAACCAGGCAGATTTATGTCATGCCGCTGTTGCTTTTTCTTCACAACCAATACCTAAAGGAAATAGGGTTGGAATAATTACAAATACCGGTGGTCCGGCTGTTATTGC
>JABMQA010000070.1 GCA_013203545.1 Bacteroidota bacterium | reverse complement strand
TTTAAAGTTGTACTTCCCTGAGCTCCGTTCATCTGTGATAATTGAACGCCGCCTCCGGCAAATATCATAAGGCTTTCTGTTCCAAATTTATTAACTCTTTCCATAACCAGGTCTTTGGCACCAAACCCCACAGAAACTATTAGGGTTAATGCGAGGATACCAATAATTATCCCTATCATCATCAAAAATGAACGGAGTTTGTTTTTACCCAGGCTTTTCAGCGAATTTAAGATTATCCTTTTAGTTTTCATTTTTCACCTCCTTTATTAATTTTTCGAGTTCGTTTGTTGCATTCCTTGGCGACTCATTTAACTCATCACTTATAATAATACCATCGGAAATTTTAATAATCCTTTTAGCATGGTCGGCAATATCCTGTTCATGAGTGACCAGTACGATTGTCCTTCCTTCATCGTTCAATTTTTGAAAGAGTGCCATTATTTCATAGCTTGATTTAGTGTCGAGGTTTCCAGTTGGCTCATCAGCCAGAATTATTTCAGGGTCATTTACCAAAGCCCGGGCAATTGCGACGCGTTGTTGCTGTCCACCGGATAATTCACCAGGGTGATGATACATTCTGTCTTCAAGTCCCACTGATATTAATGCACCTTTAGCAAGCTTTCTGATATTGGTCCGGTCGGAATAAATCAATGGAAGTTCCACGTTTTCCAATGCACTTGTTCTTGCAAGCAGATTATAAGATTGAAACACGAAACCAATTTTTTTATTTCTAACCAAAGCAAGTTCTTCATCGTCTAATTTATTTACTTCCGCTTCATCGAAATACAGAGAGCCGCTCGTTGGTTTGTCCAGACACCCGATGATATTCATTAAGGTGGATTTACCGGAGCCGGAAGCGCCCATTAATGCTATTAATTCACCTTTATGTATTTCGAGCGACACGTTGCGCACAGCGACCACTTCGCCGCTGGCTTCTTTGTTGTAAATTTTGCTTAGCCCTTCGGCTTTAATAATTATGTTATTCATCTTTATTTTCCTCCTTTTTTTATGAAAATATTTTTTGATTCAACAAAACATTAAAAAATTTAATCCGGTAACAGAACAATTTCTCCTTCTTCAAGCCCTTTGATAACTTCAGTGTAACTGTTATCATACCAGCCGGTTTTGATTTTTTTCTTTATCCGGGCATCTCCATCAACTATAGTGACGAATCTTTCACCCTTCTCTCTTGTAATAGCCCTGGAAGGAACGGTAAGAACATCTTTCCTGGTTTCTAAATATATTGTCACTGTCGTGGTCATTTCAGGTCTGAGTATTTTATCCTGAAAATCTTCTATCTCAACCACAACAATGTAATTAACAACATTATCCTGTATGGCTGCTTTGGGGTATATAGCTGTTACCTTACCTTTAAAGTCAGTTTCGGTATAAGTGTCAACTGTAAATGTAACTTCCTGTCCTACAAGAATCTTTCCTATATCCGTTTCATCCACATAAACCTGTACTTCAAGCCGGTTCAAATCAATGATATTAACAAAAGTTGGAGCTGCCAGTCCAGCCAAAACGGTTTCGCCTTCCTGAGTAGAAACAGAAGAAATAATTCCTGACGTTAATGCGTAAATTGTGGTGTACGAAAGTTGTACTTTGGCAACTTCTACATTTGCTTGAGCTTGTTTTAACTGGGCTTCGGCTATTTTGAAAGCATTTTCTGCTATATCATACTGTTGCTGTGAGATATAATTTTGTTCGAGTAATGATTTTTGCCTTTCCAAATTTAATTTTGAATACTCATAATCTGCCTCGGCTTTATTCATAGCAGCAAGGTTTTGATTAAGTTTTGCCTGGAGTTCGGCGTTGTCAAGTTCGGCAATAACCTGGCCTGCCTGAATAAAATCGCCGATATTAGCCCGTAATTTTTTGACGACCCCTGAAACCCGTGAGCCGACTTTTACCTCGGCCCCAACCTGCGGCTTTATTATTCCAGTGGCAAGCACAGTGGAACCGATATCTCTCCTGACTACCTCAGCAGTTTGGATGTTTTTTTCATTTTTATCGTTTGGTTTAAAAATGTAAAACCAAACAAAAAACGAAGCTATAATTATTATCAGTAATCCAATTATCCAAAACGATTTTTTCATCTCTTTACCTTGTTAGCATGTATTTATAAATTCCCGATTGTTCTTTTCAGTCCAGCAAGTGATATTTTATAATCTGCAATTGACTGGATATAATTTTGCTCGGCCGTTACAAATGTTGTCTGGGCATCGGTAAGCTGAATGATTGACCCTATGCCTTCTTTATATTCGCCTTCAGAAATAGACAGATTTTCCCGGGCGCTTTCCAGTCCTTTGGATGTTGTCGCTATTCTTTCGGAGGATTCTTTAACTGCAAGGAAAGCATTCCATATTTCCTGTCCGATTTGTTGTTTTAACGATTCAAAATCTTTTTCAAGTCCCTTCATCGCGAGTTCTTCACCCGTAACGCGGGCTTTGGTTGAAAATCCTTTAAACACAGGTATTGCAAGTGTCATTCCCAGCCACCAGTTTTGTTGCATACCCGATATTTCTGTCCCGGCAAAATTGTAATTTGCATTTGCACTGAGGGCCGGATAATAGTCTCCCTTAGCAACCTGAATAAAGTTTTGCTGTGCATTCAACAATGATTGAAATCTTTTGACCTCGGTACGTGAATCCATTGCTTCAGCAAGAAGTAAATCATAAGTTTGCACCATGTTTTCTTCTAATTCAGAAAGGTCATCAACGATTTCTGTGGGATTGTTTGAAGGCAACCCCATTAATTGATTAAGGTTTCCTTTGGAAGCAAGAAGCGAATTGGCTGCTTTTATCCTTTCCAGTTCAGCATTTGAAAGTTCAACTTCCGATTTAAGAATATCGGAACGGGTTGCCATTCCTGCTTTATTTCTGGCATTGGCAAATTCTAAAATCAGTTGAGAATTTTTTACAGCTTCTTCGGCGCTTTTTAAGATGCGTTCTGCTTGTAATGTTTTATAATACGCATAGGTAATATTAAGCACCAAATCCTGTTTAATGGATTCATGCTGAAAAATGTTTGCCTCGTAATTATCTTTCGCTGCATTGTAGCTTGCTTTTGTCCTGAATCCGTTAAATAAATTATAAGATGCCGAAAAGCCTGTGTTATAATTCTCATAACGCTGGCTGCCATTGTTGTTAGAATAAGTGATTGCATTCGAATTCAAGTTTACCGTTGGGTAATAGCCCGAATGCGCTTCATCAACCTTTGTTTTGTTTTCTTCCACAAAGAATTGAGAAGATTGAAGTCCGGGATTGTTTTGAAGCCCCATATTGATGCATTCCTTTAATGTTAAAGTTTCGGGCAATTTATCTTGAGCCTGCAATGTTTGAAAAGATAAGAACGTAATTATAAAAACTACGATGCCGGGCAGGTAACGGTGACAATAATTAATTAAATATTTATCAAATATTTGCGTTTTCACTTCTCCTTGAATTTATTTTATTCTTGTTAATGTGTATGATTTATTAA
>JABMQA010000774.1 GCA_013203545.1 Bacteroidota bacterium | reverse complement strand
TTTCTTTCATTTCCACCTCCTTTTATCATCAGTTCATACCTACATGATATAACTGTGTTTGCGTAGCAAAGTTATCCCATTAATCCAGAAATTCCTAATTTGTTGAAAATAAATCCTATTTGTCTTGGGGTATCTCCTGTGCAAAAGTTTGAAAATTGTTACAAACTTTTACAGATAAATCCCGGATAAACTGTCAAAAACATTGAAATCGCCTTCAAAATTTTGTACATTTGGGGGTTTTCATTTTAATAACCTAAAATTTTGGAGGAAATATGAGCGAAAGTATTTACAAAGTAATCGAAATTATCGGATCGAGCCCTGTGTCGTGGGAAGATGCTGCAAAAAAAGCCATCGAACGTGCTTCACAATCGTTGGATGAACTCAGGATTGCCGAAGTGGTGGAGCAGGATTTAAAAATTGAGGATGGCAAAGTAGTAGCCTACCGTACCAAACTCAGAATCTCATTCCGTTTCAGGGATGAGTAATTTATCCATTTATTCTGCTTTGTTTTAAGGGGGTGCTTCGCTATATTGGCGGGGCATTTCTTTTTCATTGTTTTGATGAATCGACTGTCGGTTATCCCATAGTAATAAATGGTTCGTGCGAATCCGGTGGAGTCGAATAAATTGAAAATCGTAATCACAGCCTCTCCAAAAAACACAAAATATTTTGACTACATTTGACCCGGAATTCAAAAATATTGGTATGAAAACAAAAATTTTAATTTCATCGCTTTTGGTTTTGTTGTTGGTTTCGCTGTTTTTCAATATCAAACCTGATAGCGATAGCGTTTGGTTTGTGAGTTTTCCGGATGGCAATACACGCTCAACTTACGATTCTTTTCATCATGTAAAGGAAGCACAACAATTGGCCACCGGAAAAGGGATTAAAGTAGGGATTATTGGTAAATATTTTGGATTTGCGAAAAACAGGGATATGTATGCCGGAGGAAAAGATTTTGTTGGAAACAAAGATGCGTTTGAAGAGATTGCCGAACATGGTTTGTGGATGGCAACAACCCTTAATGAAATTGCTCCCGAAGTGGAAATTTATGCACTTAATGCCAGGGATAGCAACCGCGATAAAGAATGTGAAGCGATAGTTAAGGCAATTGACTGGGCCATAGAAAATGATATTGATATGCTGACCTATTCGGCAGAAGCATTTCGTAGCGAAAACAGGGGGGAGATTGATGAAGCAGTTCGCAGAGCGATCGATAACAACATTGTAATAACTTTTATTCATTATGATTTGCCTGGGAATATTCTTCCAACCGGATTGTTCCCAAGTTCCCCTTCTGATTATAAAAGGGAAGCCGATGTAAATATTTTCCACTTCGATTACAATGTTTTGTTACTTTTTAAGTATGAAGATTATGTTAGATCTGGAAGAAAAACAACGAATAATATCGGAAACCATCCATATTTCTCAAACTCATCCATGTCTCCGGTATTGGCAGGTGTAATTGCTATGATGAAAGAGGTAAACAATGATCTGACACCTGCAGATTACAAGAGGGTTCTCATCGAAACCAGCAGAGAAATAGAATATAGCAGCTACAAGGTTAAACATGTGGTTGATGCTGCGGGCGCAGTAAACTATTTATTAAACATGAATGAAACAGAAGACTAACTTTGACTTGTATTCTGTGTAATTTATGATAATTACTGAAATAAAATGAAGAAATTACTGTTGCTTTTGTTTCTGGCCTTATGGCTCCAATACGATGTCTTTTCCCAATTGTCCGAAGAAAATGAAGAAACCATCACACAGTCCATAAAAGGTACTGGACTAAACTAAACGACAATTTCGAAGGAACTATCATGACTGGTATTTCTGCAAATACCCTGGAGAATGAAACTTATCTGGAGATCAAGATTTACTAGAGAATAAAATATTCACTAAATTTCACTAAATCGAAAAAAAAGCCTGACAGCATCTAACTATCAGGCTTTTAGTGTTTTAAAGTAGCGGGGGCCAGATTCGAACTGACGACCTTTGGGTTATGAGC
>JABMQA010000773.1 GCA_013203545.1 Bacteroidota bacterium | reverse complement strand
TAATCACCGAATGCGTAGTATTTTGTAAGCAGTGCATCTTCTGTTATGTCGTTCCTCAGGTTGGTATACCGCCGCAACCTGTCAGGGCCATAGGTGATGAAATAATCCAGGTTGCCCTGGCTGATGTGGGAAGCTTTGTTGAAAGCTGTGTAATCAATCGACTGGTCGAACTGGGGAACCATGGCACTGGAGTTTGTGTTGTCCAGTTCAGAGATTGCGTGGGGGCCATAGGTCCCATAGTTGAAGTCGCCGATGTCGGAGCGGTTGGTGATGTTGCCGTTTAGGGTGTAATCGGTGTTGCAAGAGTCCGATCTAACTCCAAGGATGTCGGCGAACTGGCTGTTTACGATATAATAAGGATTAATCAACACTCTTTTTAGCAATAACAATCTTAACTATTTCATGACATTTAGAAACTACCAATTTGACATTTAGTATTTTGGATATTTTTTCAAATCATATTCTCCAGTTCTCATTCTGTGAACTATGCTCTCTGGGTTTATAACTAATCCAATTTCAGCTTTTTGATTTACACCTTCTAGCTTTCCAATTTGTCTTTGCTCTTCATTTATTTTCCATATCCACCAGTTATGAGATATCTTTATTTGTGGATTTCCATAATCACTACTATCTCTAAATAAAATATGATCAATTTTTCCAACATTTGCAATATTCCCAACTCTTTCCCAAAAGCCTAATTTAATACCCAATTTGGTTACACAATGTGCATAAAATTCCACCTCACCATTTACCACTTCTGATAAATCATAAATGGCATCAATGGGATACACTGCTATAAACGCCCTTATTATATCGCTGTTCAGTTGAGTAAGGTCATTAACTATATATTGCAAATATTTTTTACTGTGGCCGTCTATCTTAACCGAAAAAACATCACCTATTTTTGAATTCGCTCTTTTCATAACTATTTAATTCTGTTTAATTCCATACAGCCACCAATATTTTGGGGCAATTGAATTTCTCAAATTTAGTACTTTATTTAATCCGTATTGGTTAATTAATGTTTGTTCTAAAATCCGGGCATCTATTCTGTTTAATTTAGTGGCACCCGGTACAACACGATAGTCTAAAAGTGCTTTTTCAGTATTAGAACCTAAATGTTCTCCAAACCTTACATCAGGGGCTCTTTTAGTAATTCCAACATATTTAACTTCTCCAGAAGCTTTATCAATACCTTGGTAAACAACGTTATTCCCTTGAGTTACTCCATCCGTGGCATCCTCAATATTATCTATCACTTTCTGCTCCACACTCATGGAAGAATTTTTACCTTTAAATGCTTTTCCCAAGAGTTTAGAAGCACCCCAGGTAGCTCCACCAATTACAACTCTTTTACCAAAGTCATTTCCCGAAACCGGTTGCCACCCTTCACCAGTAATGTCTATACCTGATGTGACCGCTATTTCGCCTGCTGTAATCCAACCTGAGTTACTGGCCATAAACATTCCAAACTTACCAACTGAATGCCCGGCTTTTAAAGAAGCACCAAACCCGACAGTAAGCCCTCCTATTGCTCCCGATACTGCCACGTCAAAGAAATCAACTTTGTTAAACCATGCATCATTACCTCTATATCCTGCTGCATAATTCATGGCTACTTGCATTCCATAATCAATTGCAGCAGTTACGGCCATACCAATTAAAAATGCAGCTATAACAAACTCCCCATCCGGGTCAACAAAAATAAGCGGATTATTCAACGCATAACTATACCTATTAAAATTCTGCGAATAATCCGGCATTTGCACATAAGGGTCAGGGGATAGGAACCTGCACAATCCGGCATCATACATCCTGCCGTTCATATTTATTAATCCAAACCATTTCAAATGCTCATGCCCGGTGTAGCCACGATCGAAAATGAAATCGGGGATGTTGGTGTAGGTCCAGTTTTCAGGGTTGCGGTTGCGGCCCCATGCGTCAAATGACTGCCTGAAAACGGTACCGGTTTCTTCGTTGATGGCCCCGACAATACTACCGAGATGATCCTTCATGATGAAGTATATCGAATCAGGTGCGTAATCGTACTTCACGTAAATGGCAGCCAGGCCGTCGCCGCCGGAAATGTAGTGCAAGTGCCTGGTACCATCGGCATCGGTTGCTTTTTCGTAATCACCGAATGCGTAGTATTTTGTAAGCAGTGCATCTTCTGTTATGTCGTTCCTCAGGTTGGTATACCGCCGCAACCTGTCAGGGCCATAGGTGATGAAATAATCCAGGTTACCCTGGCTGATGTGGGAGGCTTTGTTAAAACTTGTGTAATCTACAGTTTGGTCACTGGTGGGCAATAAGGTACCTGTTGTATTTTCAAGGCCGGTAACTGCATGAGGGCCGGAACCCACATAGTTGAAATCGCCCACATCACTGCGGTTGGTGATGTTGCCGTTGGAAGCGTAAGAGGTTTCCAGGGTATTGCTCAATATGGTTTCATCAGTCAATCGGTCAAGTGCATCGTATTCATAATCTTCCCAAAAATAGTTCGCTGTCCATGATTCACGCTGTATCAGATTGCCACGCTGTGGATTAAAGTCATAACCAGCCCGCTGAATGTACTCGGTTGGTTCTGCTATTGGAGCGGTTTTTATCCAGTGCGGGAAACCATAATAATCCCAAGTTCTTGTGGTTCGGTAATCATCCCCCAGCAGGTAACTTTTAATCTGTCCGCGTACGTTGTAGGTTTCGGCTTCCCATATGGTTTGTTCGCTTGCGGTTTGTACTTCATCCAG
>JABMQA010000772.1 GCA_013203545.1 Bacteroidota bacterium | reverse complement strand
GTTCGGTAGCGCTTAAATTAAACCCCGAATTTGGCTCAACAATCGATGTAACACCAACATCGTTTTCCAAATGGTTATGTGAGGTAATTTCAATACCCCAAAGGCACACATTCTGAACAACACCACCCAACGTCCATGTACAAGGAAAAAAATCCCAGCTCATAAATAGCCCACCAGCAATATCAGTACCAGGAACAGGCATTGACAGAATAGTTGTCATATCGAAATCCGATTCCCAGGTTCCATCGGGCAGGCTGTACCTTTTCAGTGTATTCATGTTTCCGGTCTGTGAGTATCCCCACAAGGCGGTACCTATATCATTGTCCATGTAAGCAAAACCATAAAAGCTTTCATCACCATTGATGTTAAATGAATTTAATACAGCACCGCTACGATCGTACAGGGTTGGTGAATCTGACCAGTTATTGGCCCAGAATCCGTCCTCCCCGTCATCGTAAGCAATGGCGCGGGTAGCAACCGCTGCCGAAATGGTACTGATCAGCGTTTGCGAATCGAAGTCCATTTCGAACAGCGAAGTATTTGCAGCTGCACCATAGAAGTAAGTGCCATCATAAGCCATGTCACGCACATTTGCAGCTCCCGGTACCTGGAACTCGCCTATGTATGTTCCAATCAAATCGTATCTGTAAAACAGATCACCGTTCCATTTGGAAGTATAAATGTAGTTACCATCTGTTTCTATACCTGCTTCTCCATCAGCCACAGCACAGGGATATTCAAATTCCAGATCATAAATATCATCAGAATATTGAACCGGACCGGGAACAGCGCCGGGGGCGGCATCGTTTATTTGCATGCGTTCCTGTTTGAGACGTTCAGCGTCGGTCGGGTTTTGCTTTGTTTGTGCGCAAATGGCGAGGGGTGCCAGGAAAAGAATCAAAACAAGCCAAATTGTAATTCCTTTCATAAAGACATTTTTTTGGTGAAGAATACAATTCAAATGAATGTGTAAAAATAGGAATTATTTTGGAACATTACAATGGCCAAAAAATAAAGGGCTAAATATAAACCGGATGGTCAAAAATGCAGCATAAGGGAAATTTGTCGTGCACCCCCTCCCACAGGCTGGGATTCACACTCCCAACTATTTTGTATCTTGCACCCTTGTTTTTGCAATGTGATTCCAAAAGCCTAACCCGATGAAATATTTTGTCATACTATCATTGTTATTTGTAAGCCTGGCTTTGAAGGCCCAACCCGTTACATTAGACAGCTTGAAAAATGTTGTTTCAGAATTGGTTGACGATACGAACAAAATCGATACCTACTATAAAATTAACCGCCTGTATTACAATGTCAATGTTGATTCAGCTTTAAAATACGCAGAAAAAGGGCTTGAATTAAGTTGCGTTCTGGATATTCCGGCAAAGATGGTTCACGGCTATTTTATAACGAGTTCGGCTTATTATGCATTAGGCGAATTAAAAACATCAGACTCGTTGGCCCAGTTATGTTTAAAAGCAGCCATCCGAAGCAATGACCAAAGCAACATTATGAAGTCGTATTACAAATTAGCGATAAATGCCAACAGGCAAAATAAGCCTGAGGCTTTATCCTATTACCTGAAGTCATATGAAATAGCTCAAAAAATTGGGGAAGATCGTTGGCAGGCTTACATAATGAGGGATATAGGACTATATTATTCGGCATTAGCAGAATATGATAAGGAGTTGGAATTTTTTTTCAAGGCAGAAGCGTTGTTTAAACAGCTAAACGACAGCGTTTATTTAACACACACCTATTGCGATATTGCAGAAGTACACAGGTTGCAGGGCAATTATAAGAAAGCATTGGATTACGCCGAAAGGGCATTAATAATCTCCAATATTTTAAATGACCAATACATGATCGCACGGGTACTGGCTTGTAAAGCATCAACCTATAGCGAAATGAATGAACAGGAAAATGCCCTGAAATACAACCTACAGGCTCTTTCGATATACCGCGATGTCGGTTCAAACTTTTATGTTGGAACAACTTCTGTTGATATTGGTCTCATCTGTCTTAACCTTAAAAAATATAAAGATGCACGGAACTACCTGAATGAGTCTTATGCTATTTTCAGGGAGATGGGTCTGGAAGCATCCATGATTATATCGTTGCACGGACTTGGGAAACTAAATTTGGCGAAAGAGCGATACAGTGATGCAAAAATATCATTTATCGAAGCTGAAAAACTTTCAATCAAACTTGGGCTCTTACCCCAGCTCAAACAAACTTATGAAGACCTGGCTGTTTTATATGCGACTGAAAAAAATTATAAAAAATCAAATGACTACCTCAATGCCCTCATTTCAATAAAAGACTCCATTTATAGTGAACAGAAGAGCCAGCAGATAAACAGGCTCGAGACCGAATATCAATTAAAAGAAAAAGAGGCTCAGTTAGAACTTCAGGATACACAACTCGAGTTACAGGAATCAAAACTCCAAAAGCAACGGAATTTAAATTACACGATTGGCATTGTTGCTACCCTGCTCCTGATGATTGCAATTCTGGCAAGTATAAACATCAGGAGGCGAAAGCGCTTAAACCAACAACTAAAAGACCTGGATATTGCCAAGAGCCGCTTTTTTACGAATATCTCCCACGAAATGCGAAACCCGCTTACACTGATCATGTCACCCCTGCAGAAGCTTGCAGAGGAAACTAAGAAAACCCCCTTTCATGATGATCTGCAACTGGCCTATACGAACAGCAAGAAACTACTCGACAGGGTAAACGAGATCCTTGACCTTTCAAAACTGGAAGCAGGCAAGATGCAAATCCATGAAACCGGCGTAAAACTTTACAACCTGTGTCATCGTATTTTCTTCGGCTATGAATCCTTTGCGCAATACAGAAAAATAAGGCTTAACTTTCATTTCAACCCCGATAAGAACATCCAGGTGTCCCTCGATATCGAAAAGTTCGAAAAAATCCTGAATAACCTTATCCTGAACGCATTCAAACACACCGGGGTGGAAGGAGAGGTAGGTATAGATGTGGAACAGGAAAACGGTACCTTTTTATTTAGGATAACCGATTCCGGTGAAGGAATAAGCCCTGGTGACCTGCCCCATATTTTCGACCGTTATTACCAGTCACAGCAAAAGAATATGCAGACCAAAGGTGGAACCGGTGTCGGGCTTACCCTTGCACTGGAATATGCCAGGCTATTTGGCGGGGATATTAAAGTTGAAAGCAGCCCGGGAAAAGGCGCCACATTCACCTTGCATATTCCATTAAAACTAACCGTGAAAATTACCGCTGTAGAACACATTTCTGTTGATCCGGCAATACCGGAAGAGGTGACGGATAAACCGGTTCTTGAGCTGAAAACCGATAATGATAAACCTGCTGTGCTTATCGTGGAGGACAACCTTGAGATAAGCCGCTACCTTGATCGCAATTTATCCGGGGAATACCAATGCAAAACAGCACCCGATGGAAATGAAGCCTTGAAAATTCTGGAAAAGCAAAAGTTCGATCTCATTATCTCGGATGTAATGTTGCCCAATATGGATGGTTTTGAATTCCGTGAACGGGTAAGGCAAAACAGGGATTGGCGGCAATATCCCTTCGTTATGCTAACGGCAAGGGTTCTTGAAGAGGACCGGATCGCCGGATTTCAACTTGGAGTAGATGATTATATAGCCAAGCCATTTAATTTGAAAGAGCTGCAAGCCCGTATTCGCAATTTGATCCAGAACAAAATGGAAAGGGATAAGTGGCGGAAAGAGAATCCTTCAGAACCGGAAAACGAAGAGATTATGACCATTGAAGAGCAGATGCTCAGAAAGTCGGAAGCTTTCGTGCTGGAGAAACTGGATGACCCGCAACTCAAGTCCGCATCATTAGCTGCACACCTGGGCTACAGTCAGCGGCAATTGGAACGGTTGCTTAAAAAGTGTAGCGGCTTTACACCCCATGCATTTATACGTGAGATCAGATTACAGAAAGCCCATCAGCTTATCGAGCGAAGACAGTTTGCTACCAT
>JABMQA010000771.1 GCA_013203545.1 Bacteroidota bacterium | reverse complement strand
GGCGCAGATGCACGCTTTTTTCGCTGTTTTATCATTTTTCCTTGCTTATATCCGTTCAAATATACGCTGAATTTACCAACTGACAATGGTATGGGATTTTTTCAGCAGACCCTAATTACGCCACCCTCAAGAGTGAAATAAATTTGGACGGAGACAAATGGGTTGCTGGTGTTGACTATTACTCCGCACCTACATGCGCTACCTGCCACATGACAGCTGCTCCCGGTATTGATGCAACCCACAACATAAACTCCCGTATAAAAGACAGCAGCCAAAATATGACTCAAGTCTGTTCTGCTTGCCATTCAGGAACTGTTTTAGAAAACTATTACCTTCAGGCAGAGGCGGAAAAATCTTTGGTCGGGAACAAATGGGTCGACCCTGCCGGTGAACTCTATTGTCTGGCAACAGCATTACTAAAAGAGATGTCTCAAGACACCACAGAATTGCCTGATAATCAAAATAAAGAAAAGGCAACCAGAAAATACTATCTATTGACTTATCCTATAGATTACACCTATCTTTTTTTGAACAAGAATGCTTCAGTGGCAGGACTGGCCGCCGATATGATGTCCCCTCAATATGTTGAAGACAATAACAAAGCCCTTGCCGCAAACTGGTTCGGTACATTTGTGCCCCAGTTGCGGGAACTTATTGATCAGGGTATGAATAGCCCGAACACTAAAAACCTGGCAGAGAAACTAGAGGAGAGGCTCAACTACTGGTTAAACCAGCCGACGTATGGTAACCCCAAATGGCCTAAGGCAACTCTCACAGAATGTCCCAAAAAAGAATAAACGAAACAGAAATAAAATGAAGATTATGACAAAATTAGAGAACACTTTATTTTATCAGATAGAAGGTGCATCAAAAAACGAACAAAAGAAAGTAATAGTCAAAGAAATTGAAAATACTAAAAATAACTTAAAACTTGAGGAATGTGCTCATTATAAGGAGCATCCGGCAACAATCTTTAAAGAGTTGTAACCAGAAAATAAGAATGCACCACTTTCGGAAAATAAGGATGTATGAATAAATATTGGTTATGCATATTTGATTTAAACTGTACCTCCAAACCAATTACTATTTTTAACATTCAATTGATCCGTTTCCGGGTTGGGTAGGATCCTGATTTATCAACGGCCAGTGATAGATTGCCTAATAGTGAGCCTATCAAACCTTCCTGGCTTAATGTTTTGAAAACTCAGGCATGACCAACTCCAGTCCTATCAGCATATTCCTTCCCGAAGCATCCATGCGGGAATGAGCGGTTCGGTACCTGAGGTCGAATATGTTTTCTACTGCCAGCGTTAGGTAGATAGAATTATTAAAACGGATACCTCCCCGTAAATGAAAGACTTCATATGACGGCAAGCCGTAATCTCTGTAGAGTCCGGAATTGGGATCCTGTGGGTTCTCAAGGTATCCCACATCACTCATTAACCTGTTTTCATCCACCTGGTCGAACCTGACCACAAAGTCACCTGCAAGCTCAACCCAGAACTGGTTTTTAACCGATGGGTGCTCAAAGCGGAGTTTTACGATACCGCGTGCCGGATGCGTATGCCGTAGTGGCATTTCAGCTTCACCGGGGAATTGCATACGACCATAGTTATACATTGCACCACCTATCAGGTAGAAACCGTTCATTCGGTTCCACAGCAGCCCTATATTAAACGAAAGGTCGGCCTCTATTCCGTAAACAAATGCATTACCGTTCGGCGTATTTACATAAACCCGCTCATCCGGCTCAAAGGTTCCATTGTTGTTAAAATCGATGAACTCATTGCCGTTGTACTCCCCGTGAATGGGTTGCTGGAAGTTGTTGAACCTGGTATAATAAAGGCTCACATCGGCATCGATAAACCCGGTTTGGATACGGGGGCTGATCTCAAACATGTCAGCAGTGACAGGATCAAGCAATCCGTTGGGGATAAGAACGCCCTGTCCGGTCTGGCTGAACCCGAAGTTTGGAGGGAACATCCTGAATCCGTGTGCCCAGGTGCATGCCAGGTTGATTTTATCGCTTAAGTGGAAAACAGCGGCAGCGCTCCCCGTAATGGCAGCTTTGTTATAATTTGCCTGATCAGTTATAGCCTGGTTTATTGTTGTATCAGGATCTCCGGGTTTCGTGTAGAATACATCGTTACTTGCGGTGAAGTGAAAGTAATCATATCGGATACCGGCAGATAAGGTGAGCCATGTTATGATGTCCCATTCATTTTGGGCATATATCCCAATGTTGTGCCAGTGAGTTTTGGGTGATGCCGCCTGTTCACCGGAAGGCGTCATCATGGTAAATTGCTCGTCACCCGGACTTTCAGCAACATCAAGCTGGTATTCCGTTCCGTACAGCAGGCGGCTTTTTCCCCCAAGATGTTTAATCGCTTGCAGGCCGGTATTGTATGTGCGCCACCAGGCAAAGCCTTCTGCCTGTAATGTGTCGAGTGTGGAATCTGTAAACCATTTTCGGAAATCTTTCTTATATTGTTGGTACAGGTTTACCTTTAGCACATCATATAGTGAGGTGGAAACGGTAGAGCGGTAAGCAAGGTTCAGACCCCAGCGTAAATTGCTGTTTGACTGAGCAGGTCTGTATGACCGGTAGGTTTCGGGCCGGTTCATATATTGACCGCTCAATGTTATAAAATTGTGTGCATTGAGTCTGAATTCTGTATTTATTATAAAATTAAAACCACCTCCT
>JABMQA010000770.1 GCA_013203545.1 Bacteroidota bacterium | reverse complement strand
ATTTATTGGTCAGTGAAAAGCCAGCATGGGAAGTATTGAAAAAATGGTATCAGTCCAGCGAACAGATCGCCTGTTATAGTTTCAGGGATACATGTGGATTCACTGCTCATCCCAATGAGAATGTCTTTAATATCTGGGCTAAACAAAATTCATTTGGTTTGAATGAACTGTCCCCTTCCCTTTCATGCAAAAGCGCTACCAGGGTTGATGTGGGTTTAGCAAGTACCTGGCTTGGAAACAAAGCCGATTACAGCGACCCTGAATTTATTTCCTACAAGATCAACAAGATTAAGCTGGAAAATCCGGATACCCTCATCGCCGGCGGCTATACCGAAATCAGGCCATTTTACAGTACCGATGCTTTCAGGAAAGAGGGCAACAATGGCCCCGAATACCGTACTGCACACCTGGGCATTGATTTCTGGATGGATGCGGACACGCCTGTTCATACACCTTTTGATGGAAAAGTCTTTGCAATACATAACAATGATTTTGAAAAAGACTATGGCCCGACCATCATTTTGGAACATGCATTTGATCAAATAAAAAGTTTTACAGCCTGTATGGCCACCTGAGCCTTTCCACACTAAAAATCCTAAAGAAGGGACAGCATGTAATGAAAGGGCAGCATATCGCGTACATCGGTAAACCGACCGAAAACGGAAACTGGCCCTCACACCTGCATTTTCAATTGATGCTTGACATGCTCGGGAACACCACTGATTTTCCGGGGGTGGCCTTTCCCGGCGAACTTCCTGTCTGGAAAAGTATCTGCCCCGACCCAAACCTGTTTTTAAACGAGGAACAATTAAAACCGGCTTATCTATCTAATGGTGCTGAAGTAATTGAATACAGGAGAAAACACCTTGGCAAAAGCCTCAGCCTGTCGTACAATAAACCTTTAAAAATTGTAAGGGGTGATGGTGCTTTTCTGATTGATAATACCGGAAGAAAATACCTGGATACCGTTAACAACGTGGCCCATGTAGGACACGAACATCCACGTGTTGTGAAGGCGGGGCAAAACCAGATGGCCATCCTGAATACCAATACTCGTTATTTGCACGAAAACATCAATGCATTTGCAAAGGCTTTGCTGGCTACTTTTCCAGATGAACTTTCGGTGGTACACTTTGTAAATTCAGGGAGTGAGGCCAACGAACTGGCCCTGAGAATGGCCAAAACCTGTACCAACCAGAAAGACATGATCGCCGTAGAGGTTGGATACCACGGCAACACTGGTGGCTGCGTTGATATAAGCTCCTACAAATTTGACGGAAAAGGTGGCAAAGGCGCACCGGAACACACACACATCGTACCACTTCCTGACGCATTCCGGGGCAGGTACCAGGGTGATCATACCGGCGAACTGTACGCCGCATACGTCCCTGAAAAAATTGCAGAAATCCAGGCCAAAGGAAGGAATGTGGCTGCATTTATCTGCGAAAGCATCATCAGTTGCGGAGGACAAATTGAGTTACCTGAAACATATCTTGAAATTGCTTATGCTGCCATAAGACAAGCAGGTGGGCTTTGCATTGCAGATGAGGTTCAGGTTGGTTGCGGCCGGGTTGGTTCGGCATTCTGGGGATTTCAGTTGCATAACGTGATACCCGATATCGTCACCATCGGCAAACCCATCGGGAACGGGCATCCCTTAGCGGCCGTAGTTTGCACACAGGCAGTGGCAGATATATTTGCAAACGGTATGGAATATTTTAACACCTTCGGGGGCAATCCGGTTTCATGTGCCATCGGGAGTGAGGTGCTCCAGATTATCAAAGATGAAAAACTACAGGAGCATGCATTAATAGTGGGCACCTACCTGAAATATGAGTTGTTGAATATGAAAAACGAATTTCCTGTTATTGGCAATGTAAGGGGGAAAGGGCTCTTCCTGGGATTTGAATTAAACGACAAGAAAAAATACCCGCTCGGCGAAAAAGCCGAATACCTTGCCAACAGGATGAAAGAACTTGGGATTTTAATGAGTACCGATGGCCCCGACCACAATGTATTGAAAATTAAGCCACCGATGGTTTTTTCGATGGAAAATGCCGATGAACTAATCTTGCGATTGAGAAAAGTATTTTGTGAGGACTTTATGCAGTTGGGTCATGAATAAATTATTTTCGCTGGTCATTGTTTCAATACTAACATACGCATGCACTTCTTTCAAACCGGAACAAGTACAAAATCTACATTGCGATCATACCATCTTTGAAGTCAACAAGCTGGCTCCACATGCCGATTTTTTTGCTTTTGAAAGCGATTCCCTGGCAAACAACAACAACAACATGGAGGCATCCAATCGCTTCCTGTCATTAAATGGCGATTGGAAATTCCGGTTTACGCCATCACCAGAAGACCGTTTAATAAACTTCTACGACACAGCATTGGATGATGGCAGATGGGAAACCATTCCTGTACCCTCAAACTGGGAGGTGGAGGGCTATGATTATCCCATTTACCTGGACGAACGCTACCCGTTTACCACACACTGGCCGGATGCGCCCGAAGATTACAATCCTGTTGGAACGTACAGGCATTCCTTTGAAATCCCTCAGGCATGGGCCGGTGATATCATTATCCTCCACTTTGCAGGTGCCAAATCAGCCATGTACCTTTATATTAATGGTCATTTCGCCGGATATTCGCAGGGATCAAAAACACCGGCTGAATTTGATATAAGCCACCTGGTTCATCAGGGTAAAAATCAACTGGCCATTCAAATGTTCAGGTGGAGCGACGCCAGCTATCTCGAAAGTCAGGATATGCTAAGGATGAGCGGCATCGAGCGGGAGGTTTATCTCTACGCAAAACCCAGGGTTGCCATTTCAGATATTCATATCATTGGAGATTTGGATGATGATTTTAAAAATGGAATTTTCAATGCCTCAGTGGTGGTAGATAACACTACAAAAGAGCGCATTGAACGGGTACTAAAAATCCAGCTTGAACTTGATGGGACAGTCATATATTTTTCGGAACAGGCTATTTTGATAGAAAGTGGCGTACAAAAAACTTTTGATTTCAAAACTTTCATTAATAACGTGAAGCAATGGTCGGCTGAAATTCCCACACGCTATACGCTAAAAATAGCTTTAACGGATAATGAAAATAGTCGTAACAACCAATTCATCCAAAAAAAGGTGGGATTCAGGAATGTCAGGATCCGGGATAATCAGTTGCTGGTAAATGGACAACCCATTTACATCAGGGGGGTCAATCGGCATGAAACCGACCCGCATACCGGGCATGTTGTTTCCAAATCTATGATGGAAAAGGACATCAGTCTGATGAAGCAAAACAACATCAATGCCGTTAGAAGCAGCCATTATCCAAATCATCCTTACTGGTATGACCTGTGCGACAAATATGGGATGTACGTCATTGATGAGGCAAACATCGAAAGTCATCCCCTGGCCATTGATGAGCAAACACAAATTGGTAATGAAATAAGCTGGCTCCCGGCCCACTTGTCACGCATCAAGCGTATGTTTTACAGGGACAGAAACCATCCCTCTGTCATTATCTGGTCATTGGGAAATGAGGCCGGACATGGGCAAATTTTTGAAGAATGTTACAATTGGCTGAAAGAAAACGACACCACCCGCCCTGTACAGTATGAACCGGCAGAAACGAATTATTATACCGATGTTTTCTGCCCTATGTACCCCAAACCGGAAAAGCTTATCCGCTATACTGAATCAGATCCGGCAAAGCCCTGCATCATGATCGAATATTGCCATGCCATGGGAAATTCGGTTGGTAACCTGCAGGATTACTGGGATATCATCGAAAAATACCCGGTTCTGCAGGGCGGATTTATATGGGACTGGGTTGATCAGGCCCTGGAATACGCAGACGAAAACGGCAAGCCCTACCTGGCATACGGACACGATTACCATCCCGATTTGCCCACCGACGGCAATTTTCTGAACAATGGCCTGGTGGATCCTTACCGGAATCCTCACCCTCATCTTTATGAGGTAAAAAAGGTTTACCAGCCTGCTGAATTTGATTGGGATAACGGGAAGAATAAACTGACTGTTAAAAACAAATACTTTTTTAAAGATTTGGATGATGTTACAATGAACTGGGATATCATTGAAGACGGTAGACCCATTAATAATGGCACAGTTCATCATCTGAAAATTCCACCACAACAGAAATATTCCTTCAATATTAACCCCGGGCCCTTTAATTCTGATAAAGAGTATATTTTGACGGTCAGATTAGAAATTAAGGAGAACAATGACCTCTTTGTACCTGGCCACGAGGTTGCTTTCGAGCAGTTCATTCTGCAACAATTCAAACCAAAAACAGATGCAACCAACTGTGGGGATAAATTGGTCGTAAAATCCAATGGCAGTACCTTTACCATTGAAAACGCTGATGTAAAATACACAATCGACAAACAGACAGGTCAGCTGCAATGGTGGAGTATTCATGATAAATTAGTTACAGAACAGCCCATCCAACCCAACTTTTGGCGACCACCCACCGACAACGACCTGGGTAATGGCATGAACGAGTGGGCCAAAACATGGCAGGAGGCCACAAACAAGGCAAACTCCAAACTCATCAAACAACCTGTAGTAAGTGAACAGGGTGTTGATTATACTGTTGGATGGGAACTTCCTCAATCGGTGGCAACTGTAACCATCGATTACACAGTTTTGAACGACGGATCTTTGAAGGCTGATTTTCATTTTAAACCGCTGAAAGCTGATTTGCCTAAAATCCCCCGTATTGGTCTGTCAATGACACTTCCCAATACATTTGACACCGTATCATGGTATGGCAGGGGGCCACACGAAACCTATTGGGACAGAAAGTCATCGGGTAAAACAGGAATCTGGAAAGGTGCCATTTCTGAACAATTCCACCGCTATCCACGACCACAGGAAACCGGGAATAAAACTGATATCCGGTGGATGAAAATTCAATCCGGAGGTCTGAACCTGGTTATCGTTCCAACGGATGACCAACTGTTAAATGGAAGTGTCTGGCCCTTCACAAGCGACGAACTCGATTTCGTTGCCGGTAAGGATGGAGGGGAGTCGGCATCAGGACTTGTACCGGTAACTTCAAAACATGGAGCGGATATTAAAATCGGGAAAACCGTTCAACTGAATATTGATCACCTGCAGATGGGTGTGGGAGGCGATACGTCATGGGGGCGGTTGGTGCACGATGAATATACCATTCCTGCTAAAGAATACAATTATTCATTTATCATCAGGCCTGAATTGAGATGAGAAGATCGGCCTACAAAATAAAACCGTTAATTCACCTCAACCCCCGGGAGGCTGTCTCAAAAGGTTGGGAATCATTGCAAAAATATATTTTTTTCTTTGTGAAACTTTGTGCCTTCTTCGTGTGCCTCTGTGTAACAGCTTTTTAAGTTATGTCACAAAGTTACTCAAAGATCCCGAAAGTTTTCGGGACAAAGGATCACAAAGCCTTTTGAGACAGCCTCAAGTTCTCCGAAGCAAATTAAGGTTAGCAGGAGGCAATATGGCATTAATTATTGAAATAAAAAGTAATGCTCAATATGAACAAAAGAAGTAAAACCGGATTTCCCTCAATATTAAAAGCTACATTGGTTTTATCAGCTTATCTGATTTTAATTGCCATTAAAGGATGTAATTCCGGAGATCATCAACAACAAGATCCCATCGATCTTTACCAGTATAACAATCCGGCGCCGGATTTCTTTTTCGATCAGGGTTCCTGGTTTGGCATTCAACTCCCGGAAGGTGGAAAGGCTGGTATCGCTGCACCGCTTATACTATCCGACAGCAATGGCTACCGTTTTCGCGAACCAATAATTGGTCTCAGTGTATCTGAAGGTGATTTACCAGCGCCATTCAAAACTGCCAATTTTAACCTTCCTGGAAGATTGGTTCAAATTCTTGATACCAACGGTTTGGAGGTATTGATCACAACCATTTTCGCTGATCATCAAACCGCCATCCAACAAATTAATATTTCAAATATTTCAGGATCGAATAAAAAGATTTCATTAGAATTAAATTTCCCACGGCCCGATTCCACTAACAATAATCGTTTATGGTTTTATGATCTGGGAAATGCACAGTTGTTACTTGAAACAGAATCGGAATTGTTTCCTCTTGAGAACATTTGCCAACTGCAAATTATCATTCAACCAGAAGGGAAGTTTTCTACCTATCTTGCCATAAGGCATCGTTTTAAAGGAGATAAAGCATTCGATCCCTATGATTTCGATGGTTCAGCAAATGATCTCATCGAGAACGAAAAACGCTGGAAAGGCTATATCCTACCCTACATAAACTTGGATAGCAAAAAACAGTGTCTTGCGGTAAAATGCATCCAAACACTGATCAACAACTGGAGATCCGCTGCCGGTGAACTCCGTCATGCCGGATTATTCCCATCCTATGCATACCGTGGGTTTCACGGATTCTGGGCATGGGATTCGTGGAAACATGCTGTGGCACTTGCAACTTTCGAACCTACACTGGCAAAGGACCAGATCAGGGCCATGTATGATTTCCAGGATGATGCCGGTATGATCGCGGATTGCATTTTCAGGGATACCATCATCGAAAACCACAACTGGCGAAATACCAAGCCGCCTCTATCTGCATGGGCGGTATTTAAAGTGTTTGAAAAAACCGGCGATACCGGCTTCGTGAAAGAGATGCTGCCAAAACTGGTGAAATACCATGCGTGGTGGTATAAAAACCGTGACCACAACAACAACAGTCTCTGTGAATACGGATCAACAGACGGCACCCGCATTGCAGCAGCATGGGAGAGCGGAATGGACAATGCCGTCCGGTTCGATTCGGCCAGCCTGGTAAAAATCAATCAATCCGCATGGTCGCTGGATCAGGAATCGGTTTATCTGAATGCCTTCCTGTATGCAGAAAAAATGTACCTGTCCAGACTGGCAAAAGTCGTTAATGATAAAGCGCTACATGAAAAATACAACAGCCAGTTGCCTGCGCTCAAAAACCGGATACAGACTTATTTTTACGATTCAGTTTCCGGATATT
>JABMQA010000769.1 GCA_013203545.1 Bacteroidota bacterium | reverse complement strand
AATGAAAACCGTAATAATTTAATTCTAAACTTTGGGTTAGCTGCATGACCAAATAGCTATGATGAAGATTGTGAGTTTTTCAGCAGACCCTAAATAGGAGGCACGGACGAAGGACGTCCGCACCAGCCTGGATTAAAAGTAGCACTGACGAAGGATTTCCGCGCAAGCCTGGGAAACCGAGGCTTTTTATCATTCTGCTTTATCCTGTTTTAATGTCAATGCTTCAAATGGCAACTCGCCAATTTGCAATGATTTTGTCTTAAATATTATCTTTTCATGCTTACTATCAACATCTAACATTAGTTGTTCTTTTAATCTTGCATTTGTTTTTGCAACCAAATACCAAGCCCCCTCATTTTCCGTGAAAACGTAAATATTCCAACAAGGTAATCCAGAACATCCAGAAACTAACACAACATTAATATTTAACCCATTCGCTAAAATATCTTTTGAAGATACAGAAGAAAAAGGAAGTTGGGTTTTCCCCCATTCGTTTATTTGATACTTGTCTTGAAAGATTAAAGTTTCAATTGAATCCTGACTTGCCCATAATAATTCTTTTGTGAGCAATTCTTGAGAATATGAGTTCATTTTTAACAATATTAATAATGACAACAGTAAATACTTGTAAATTATCTTCGTTTTACCCATAATAAAATTCCTCCATTGTTATAGTTCCCATGATTAGCTCTAACTGAATTTGTTATAAACCGACCTGATGCATCTACATTTACAACGGGAGTGATTCCAGGTTTATGAGACCACATTCCTCCTTTATCCTGCCGATACCAATGGTAATCAACCCCCTCGTCAATAACTAAATAAACAGAATAATAACCTCTCTTTCCAAACCCCAACTTATTAATTAAAGTTGGTTTCTTAATTCTGCCATCACTTATTGCCCCATCTGTCACGTAATCCAGATTTACATCAGTAGTCATAGTTATAGGCTGTCCACCTGCTTCTCCTGGCTGTAAGCCCCAAAAATTTCCATTTCCTCTTTCATCAAGGCAGTAGCTGTAACAATTATTAGTTGATTGTATAGTATTAGGAATTACATTTCCATTGGCATCATAATTTAGACCATCGTTCCATTCATCAGGTGTATACACAGGATTACTTTCCCAAGCCCGTGAATTATAATAGCCTCCCAGTCCGTAATTAAAACCGCCTGACCCATATCCAACGTACAATCCTATACCGGATGCATCATTTCCTATACCAACCCCTGCACTTACACCCCAACTATTACTCCATTGATTGCTTGATTTGTCATAAGTCTGAGAAAAGTTTACTCCTGCATTAAATAGCCCCAAAGATGCGTAAGCCCCTGCTGATGTGGTTGTACTCCAAGAATAATGGTTAAAGTTATAATCTAAACTTTGACTTACTGTAATCCCAGAACCTAATCCGGTTCCTCCAACACGGTATCCAACTTCTCCATATCCACCTACAGAAGCCCCATCACCCCATCCAAAATTTAATCCTGCTCCCAATGGTATTCCAATTGGTGTTAAATTAAACCCTATACTAAATCCACCATTACCTATGCTCCAAGTAAGAAACTCCCCACTCGGATCCGTATAAACCAACGGATTATTCAGCGCATAGCTGTACCTGTTAAAATTCTGCGAATAATCCGGCATTTGTACGTAAGGATCGGGGGAGAGGAAGCGGCATAGAGCGGCATCATACATCCGCCCGTTCATATTTATTAATCCAAACCATTTCAAATGCTCATGCCCGGTGTAGCCTCGGTCGAAAATAAAATCGGGGATGTTGGTGTAGGTCCAGTCTTCGGGGTTCCTATTTCTACCCCACGCGTCGAATGACTGCCTGAAAACGGTACCGGTTTCTTCGTTGATGGCCCCGACAATACTACCGAGGTGATCCTTCATGATGAAGTATATCGAATCAGGTGCGTAATCGTACTTCACGTAAATTGCGGCTAAACCATCACCACCGGATATGTAGTGTAAGTGCTTAGTACCATCAGCATCGGTTACTTTTTCATAATCGCCAAAAACATAGTACTTTGTTAGCAGCACATCGTCACCAATGCCACTGTTGAGCCGGATTTTTCGCCGCAGGCGATCTGCTCCATATGTGATGAAATAATCGTAATTACCCTGGCTT
>JABMQA010000768.1 GCA_013203545.1 Bacteroidota bacterium | reverse complement strand
CTTTTTTATCTTTTCATCTTTGTTAAATGGTTGAAACAATGACAAATGGCACAAAGCCAGATAAAGACATTTTGGCTTTTTTCAAGCCAAATGGCTTTATCTAGAGGGGCGTAATATTCTTAAATTGACGGCTATGGGATGGCATCCCTCAGTTGGGAACTTGAAAATAAAACGACCAGTATTTCTTAATAAAAGTAGTAATTTTGGATTAAAATATAACAAAACAAAGCGTTATGAAAACAAAAATTTGCTTTCAATTTTGGCGCTAACCCTTTGTTTAATTGCCTCTGGCCAAAAACCCACAATGGAATTAACCTTTTTTACCCAGCACTTTTGGCTTCATAACGATGATGATCAACCCAATAATAATAAACGGAATACTGAGCCACTGGCCCATATTCAGCATCATGCCGCTTTCGAACTGAACCTGGGGTACCTTAACAAATTCGATTAAAAACCGGATGGCAAACAGCAGTACGAGGAACATTCCGAACAGGTACCCGGGTCTGGGTTTTCCATCGGTTTTCCAGTAGTAACGGTATAGATAGATAAAGATCAGCAAGTAACCGAGGGCTTCGTAAATTTGGGTGGGATGCCGTGGAACCTGATCCCAGGAAGTAAAAATAAATCCCCATGGCAGGGTGGTTTCAATACCAAAGATCTCTGAATTCATCAGGTTGCCCAGCCTGATAAATACACCGGCAAGGGCAACAACAATTACAATCCTGTCAAGGACCCAAAAATAGGGCTTTTTATTTTTCATGGAAAAGAGCCAGAGTGCAAACAATATCCCGATGGCTGCCCCATGGGATGCAAGCCCGCCATTCCAGATTTTAAGAATTTCGAGGGGATCGTCAAAATACAGCGCCGGTTCGTAAAACAATACATGCCCGAGCCGGGCGCCAACGATGGTAGCGATAACCATGTATGTAGCCAGTTGATCCAGAAGTTTTATGGGAAGGTTCTCATATTTGAAGATCTTTTGCATGATGAGATATCCAAAGAAAAATCCACCTGCAAACAGCAATCCATACCACCTGACAGGGAACCATGTTCCGGGAAATACTTCAGGGCTTACACTCCATTCGATAAAGGTTAAAACCATATTCGTTATTTTTGGCAAATATACTTTTTTTGAAACAGCCTTGCCGACTGTAAATTATTATTGCGGCAAATGCAATCGGGATTTTTTATATTTTTAGTGACTTTTTTAACCAATAAGAAAAATTCATGCTGATTTATCAGATAGGTCTGACACTGTTACCGGGTGTTGGCGATATTTTAGGAAAAAAACTTGTTGCCTATTGTGGTGGTGTTGAGGAGGTATTCAGGCAAAAAAGAAGGGTTCTTGAGAAAATTCCGGGAATAGGTGAAAAACTCATCAATGCCATCCTTACCCAGAATGTCCTGCAGAGGGCTGAAGAGGAAATTGAGTTTATCGAAAAAAATAACATTACAGCGCTTTTTTACCTGGATAACAACTACCCCGTCAGGTTAAAAAATTGTATTGATAGTCCGATAATGCTTTATTACAAAGGCTCATCAAACCTGAATGCATCAAAAGTAGTTAGTATTGTGGGTACCCGCCAGGCAACACAATATGGGAGGGAGCAATGTGAGAAACTTGTATCAGGGCTGGTGGCTTACGATGCGCTGGTAGTGAGTGGACTTGCCTATGGAATAGATACCTGCTCGCATAAGGCTGCGCTGGATAATGGATTAAATACTGTTGCAGTATTGGGGCATGGACTCGACAGGGTTTATCCCTATTTAAACAAGGGCCTCGCTGAAAAGATCATCGACCACGGAGGGTTAATTTCAGATTTTTTAAGTAAAACCATCCCGGATCGTGAAAATTTCCCCAAACGAAACCGGATTATTGCAGGGCTGGCTGATGCCGTGGTAGTTATTGAAGCGGCCAGGTCGGGCGGTGCTTTGATAACGGCTGAGATAGCCAATTCATACAATCGGGATGTGTTTGCCGTTCCCGGAAAACTTGGCGACCATTTTTCCGAAGGCTGCAATTTTTTAATTAAGGCCCACAAAGCAGCATTGATGCAAAGTGTTGATGATCTGGCGTACATCATGGGATGGAATCTGGACAAAAAACGAAAGGCTAAAACCCAAAGGGAACTTTTTATAACGTTGACTGATGATGAGGAGGTGATCGTTAATTTTCTGAAGGAGAAGGCTCAGGTTGGGATTGACGAAATGTGTATCAACTCGGGATTGACCATGAGCAAAATCGCAAAAGCATTGTTAAACCTTGAGTTTCAGGGTTTGGTCAGGGCATTGCCCGGTAAAGTTTATAAATTGGAATAAAAAAAACCGGATGTTTTTACTCATCCGGCTTTTCTTTAAATATGGTTCGACCTAATTCTTAATTATTTTCTTTATCACCACAGAATTCTGATCTATTATTCGCACATAAACAACCCCATCGGCTACATATGACAGATCAATGCTTAGATTACCCTGGATGGGATCGGGATTAAGATTCTTATATTGTCTGATCAATTCACCGTTGGTACCGTAAATTTCAACCGTGGCTTTTTCGTCGAGACCGGTAATGTTCAACATGCCCAATGTCGGATTGGGAAATACCTGAATGTTCTCAAGAGATTTATCAATCACAGAGAGCGTATTCTGATCGGCCTTCAAAATCCGGGAGATTCCATTGGTTGTAAATTGCCCGCTATGGTTGGGATAACCGGGATCGAAAATCACATTCACATCAAATTCTTCACCGCTTGCTGTTTTGTACAACCTGAATTTAATGGTTTCATTCTCTTCAAAACCATCCGGGTCCAAAGTGAGCGGATCATTTGCGAATAAAGTAATCGCACCATTCATATCCTGAATCTCAAAAACACCTGCGCAGTATCCATTGGCTGTGAATGCGCCCAAAACATCACCCTGCCCGAAATCAGAAATCAGCGCTTCATCGATGGCCACAACATGTGTTGCAGGCGTAAGATTCAGCCGGTTCCAATCGCCGGGGCTTTCGATATTTCGTACTGAAGGAATTATGGATGTTTTCATTAAGCAATCATCATAGGTAATACTGGTATTCTGATTGGCCTTTAACAGGTAGGATTTTCCCGGATCAAGTTCTCCAATGGTATTGATACCAAGCGATGCCCAGTAAATTCCTGTACCTGCAATGTCCTTAATTATATCCACTTCGGTCATACTTCCGAATAGCCCTTCAATATCCACTGTGCATTCGCTGATTACCGGCAGATAATTCCAACCGTTGTTAAGCTCAACTGTTTTATTTGAGTTGGCCTCTCCCTTGAATTCCACGTGAACTTCCTCTTCAAATTTGACTTCATAGCCCGATTGGGGATCCCACCACACAAGCGTATTGATATTGAGACCGGGTGAATATATACCATCGAAATTCTTCATGATGATCAGATCATCCTCAACATCCTGGAATATATTTTCCATGGCAGGATCTGTTGGTGCAATCCATGATGAAATACCTGACCATCCTTCCGGAATTATCAGGATATGGATATTATGAACGGTAACTGTTATTATGTTGGAAAGAATGATTCCACAATCATTTCCGATCTCACAGTAATATTCACCCTGATTTTCCGGACCTGCCTGAGGGATAATCAGCACGTTTTCATCAGCACCGGGGATCATACCCTGAGGCCCGTACCATTGGAAACTACCGGCATCAGAAGCCAGAATGGTTAACATGATCTGCCCCCCGGTATCAACCTCCAAATCCTCAATATTCTGAATGATTACCGGAAGATATTCAAATGTAATCAACATTGTACTGGAGGCAGAAGATGAGCATGGGGTCAATGATTGTGCAACCAGTGTAAGTTCAACGCTGGTATTCGCAATATCAATTGGCCCCGGAGTATAAGTTGTATTCACAATGCCGGGATCATCGAATGTGCCATCACCGGTGGTTGTCCACTCAACGGAGTCATAATTCAGCGCTGTTGCCTGGTTAAGTAAAGCAACCTCATTTTCACAAACTGTCATATCTTCTCCTGTTGATACTACAGGTAACTTGATAATATCCAAGGTTAAACAGCTTTGCGCGTCTTCACATCCTTCAGATGCAGTTGCCATCAGGCATAATTCTGCAAATCCCCACTGTATATCCAATGCCCCAGGAGTGTAGGTTGTAATCAATTGATCCGGATTACCAAAAGTACCATCACCAGACGATTCCCATGAAATGGTGATGTAGTTTCCGGCAGAACCGTTGAGCTGATGGGTTTCATTTTCACAAATCTCAGCATCATCTCCGGCAAACACAGTTGGCTCCTGGCTGATAGTAAGGACGACACAATCCTGTGCAGTGCCACAATTACCTGGTGCGGTAACGTTAAGGCAAATTTCTACCATTCCGGTGGAGATATCCTGTGGGCCGGGGGAATATGTGGTATTAATTTCATCCGGATTTCCGAATATGCCGTCACCCGAGGTTGTCCAGAGAAGGGACTCAACACCAGATGTCTGACCATTAACCACAATGAATTCATTTTCGCAAACTGTCATATCATCACCGGCAAAGGCATATGGTGCCTGAATGATGATAAGGGATAAACAGTCTGTAATGTCAATACAGCCACTAAAGGCGATAGCGGAGAGGCAAAGGGTCACCTCACCGGACAGTACATCATTTATGCCCGGATTATAAATAGACTCAAGCTGATCAGGATTTTCAAAGGTCCCGTCACCCGATGTTTCCCATAATAAAGAAGCATAATTTGTAGCATTCCCTGAAACCACAAGTGGTTCAAATTCACATATCTCAATATCATCTCCCGCAAATACAATGGGAGCAGGAACAAATGAAAGGGTCATGCAATCTACGATTATTCCACATGATCCATAACCTGTTGCTTTGAGGCACAGATCCACAACTCCTGTTGCCAGGTCACCCGGGCCAGGTGCATATTCCACCTCTAATTTCGTAGGATCACTAAAAGTACCATCACCGCTTGTTGACCAGGTCACAGACTGTGCGTTCAAAGCCTGGCCAGTGAATACAACGGGTTCATTTCCGCAGGTGGTTTTATCATCTCCGGTATTAGCAGTGGGTTGGTGGTAAATTGATAAGGATATACAGGCCTGAACATCATCACAACCATCATAAGCATAAGCATTTAAACATAATTCAACGGATCCGTTTTGTATGTCGTTTGCTCCTGGAATATAGTTCGTAACAAGTTGCTCTGGTTCTTCAAAATAACCATCGCCTGATGTTTCCCAAAGGCTACTGGTATAATTTTTGGCAAATCCGTCAACCAGCAGAATGTCCGTTTCACAAATACTTGTATTCAGGCCGGCATATACCGATGGCGCTTTACTTATGAATACCTCCATGCAGTCCTGATCGTTCTCGCAGATACCATATCCCAAAGCAGTTAAACATAGTTCAACGTATCCGGCAGTGATGTCATTAACCCCCGGATTGTAAACTGACATAAGGTTTCCAGGGTTGTCGAAAGTACCATCACCATTAGTAGTCCACACTACAGAAACCCAATTAGAAGCCTGGCCATTTAGCGTCACTGGCATGCCTTCACATGCTGATAGATCATCTCCTGCTATGGCTATGGGTTCCTGCCATATGATAAGTGCCATGCAATCCTGTACATCATCGCAACCCTGTAAGGCGCTTGCTGTGAGGCAAAGCTCTGCCCCACCTGACTGGATATCACCGGGGCCCGGTGTATAAACAGTACTCAACTGATCATCCTGCTCAAATGTGCCATCACCATTTGTTTCCCACAGCACACCGGTATAATTTTCAGCAGTGCCGGTAAGTGGCAATACCTCAGATTCGCAGATAACGGCATCATCATCTGCAAAAACAGTTGGTGTATGGTTGATTGTTATGGCCAGGCAATCCGTGGTATTGGCACAGTTTGCCAATCCCTCAGCAGTAAGG
>JABMQA010000767.1 GCA_013203545.1 Bacteroidota bacterium | reverse complement strand
GCCATCAACTTTGCTACACAAAAAGAGGTTGACCTTTGCATGGAGCATATCCGCATTAGACATAGACAAAGACAAGTGGATATTGATCGGTATTATTGAGAAAATTTATTTTAGTAAAGTAGAACTAGTCATAATGAAATCTACATTTTGCAATTCGTATTTCATCATCTTTAACCTGATAAATTAGTCGGTGTTCCCCATCTATCCTTCGAGACCAATATCCTTTGTATTTATATTTTAATGGTTCAGGTTTTCCAATGCCGGTAAAGGGTGTCCGGGAAATATCCTTTAGTAAATCATTTATCCTCATCAGTATCTTTTTATTGGTCTTTTGCCAATACAAATAATCCTCCCATGACTCATCTACAAATATATATTTCATTATTCCAGGAGGTCTTTTTGAAATGATGGGCCTGATTTTAACTTTTCAACCGCCGAATCCAGTCTCCACTCATTGGACTTTGATGACATTTCATGCTGAGTAGCACATAAGGAGTTATACTCATCCAATGATATGATAACCACTCCGGTGTCTTTACCACGATGAATTATCAAAGTCTCAAAATTTTCAGTTACCCTATCAAGATACCTCTTGATATCTTTTCGGAAATCAGAAATCGTTGTTGTTAACATTGTTTTTAAATTTAGTACGAATTAATGTACAAAAATATGTACAAAATATCAAATTTCATAACTTTTCAATCTTTTCTTTTCAAAATCTCCGTATTCCATGATTTCACACAAAACTTTGGCTTTAATCAGGTTTATGCTTATTTTCGCACGCTAATCAATCTAACTGATGACTAAACAAATTGAATTGACCTTTCCTGCATTGTTTGCCAAAACAGTTGAGGAGTTTGGAGACCGGGTGGCATTTTCCTTTGTCGGAGAAGATCCTTTGACCTACTCTTCCGTCCGCCAGACAATTGAAAATCTAATTGCACTTTTCGAAAAATTGGGTATCGTACCGGGCGACCGTGTTGCTTTGCTCAGCGAAAACATGCCCCGTTGGGGTGTTTGTTATTTTGCCATCACCTTTATGAAAGCTGTTGTGGTACCGGTTTTAACTGACTTTTCCGAAACTGAAATTGAAAACATTCTGGATCATTCCGGTGCTAAAGCATTGCTTGTTTCCGATAAGTTGAAAAGAAAAGTTTCTGGTCTAAAATGCACGGAATTAAAGCATGTGATCAAAATTGATAATTTCGCAATTATCTCATCTAGTGTCGTAGATATTTTTTACGATACAAGACCAAAACCCACCGGTAATTACAAAATAAATGAGGATGACCTGGCCACTCTAATTTATACATCGGGAACCACGGGGAAATCAAAGGGAGTGATGCTTTCGCATAAAAATATCTGTTCAAATGCCATTGCCGGAGGTAAAATACAACCCATCGACGAAACTGACAGGTTTTTATCGATATTGCCACTTTCGCATGTTTATGAAAATACCCTGGGGTTGATCCTGCCCATGATTTATGGTTCCTCGGTGTACTATTTACGCGATAAACCCACCCCGAGTATTTTGCTGCCGGCGTTAAAAACGGTAAGACCTACCATGGTGTTGTCGGTTCCTTTGATTATTGAAAAGATATACCGCAGCAAAATCAAGCCTGCTTTATCCTCCAAACCTGTGATTAAGCATTTGTATAAATTTCCTTTTTTCAGAAAGAAGCTTCATGCAGCAGCAGGTAAAAAGTTGATGGTGACCTTTGGGGAAGAACTGAAATTTTTCGGGATTGGCGGGGCCAAACTCGATAAAGAGGTCGAGCAATTCCTGATTGAGGCAAAGTTTCCCTACGCGATCGGTTATGGGTTAACAGAATCGTCACCATTGCTGGCGGGCGTTGGCCCCAGCATCGTAAGGCTTCAAAGCACCGGCCCGGTGGTTGAAGGTGTTGAATTGCGGTTGGATGAAAAGGATCCCGTTACAGGTGTGGGCGAAATCCTGGCCAAAGGGCCCAATATCATGATGGGTTATTATAAGGATCCGGAAGAGACAAAAAAAGTGATCACAGAAGATGGCTGGCTAAGAACTGGTGATCTGGGCGCTTTTGACAAAGACAATTTCCTGTATATAAAGGGCCGCTCCAAAAATGTGATCATAGGTGCGAATGGTGAAAATATTTATCCTGAAGAAATCGAGTCGGTAATCAATAATTTCAGGCATGTACTCGAATCAGTAGTCCTGGAACGAAAAGGAAAGCTGGTGGCACTGGTTCATTTTAACCGCGAAGAGCTTGAGCAAAGCTTCAAGCATCTCCATGAAGAAGTTTCTCAATACATAGAGGATAAGATAGCTGAACTGGAGGAAGAACTTTTGCAGTATGTGAATATGCGGGTGAGTAAATTCTCGAATTTGAAATTAATTGTGGTACATCCGCAGCCATTCCACAAAACCCCAACACTCAAGATCAAAAGGTTTATGTATCAGTAGAATAGTGTAGGCTTTTATGATTATATTTCTTTCAAGTCTCCGGGATTTCATCCAACAAATCATCAATTGGTTTTACAGGCCTTTCAAACGGTTTATTCCGCCTGAAACCTTCAGGTATGCCACTACGGGAGGATTTAACCTGGTGTTGGATATATTTCTCTACTTTATTTTTTACAATTTTATCTTTCAGCAACAGATTGTTCACCTGGGATTTGTTGCCATGGGGGCGCACATTGCCGCATTTGTTTTTGTTTTTCCGATAACTTTTACAAGCGGTTTTCTGCTTGCCAAATACATCACATTCACCAGTTCACCCATCCGTGGGCGGGTACAACTGTTCAGGTACGCAATTTCGGTAGGAGGATCGATCGTGTTAAATTATGTACTACTTAAGCTTCTGGTAGAACAATTGATGATCTGGCCTACGGTATCGAAAATGATCACCACTGTTTTTGTGGTTACCTACAGCTACCTGATCCAACGCTATTATACGTTTAAAACCCACATAATCCCAAAAAGCTAACCTGGAAGCAAGGGATTCTGAATCTAAGATTTGCTTATAACCTTTGAGCCCGATATTAAAACAGAAATAACATCTCGCAAAGCTACAGAGTCGTAAAGGCTTAAATAGGAATAAAACAATTCTTTGTGTCCTGGCGGATTTGTGCGAGATAAAGGTTTTTAGACCGGCCTCACCTTTTATTTTCTCTGGGTAACTCTGGGTTTCTTCATGTAAATCTGCGGTACAGCTATAATACTATGTTTATCAAAATGCACCTTCATTGTTTCACAAATAGGCTCTTAAAAAGTCATTAATGATAACATGTTAACGAT
>JABMQA010000766.1 GCA_013203545.1 Bacteroidota bacterium | reverse complement strand
GCCCATTCTCGCGCATGAAGGGATCAAGGGCGAGATCCTGCTCATCAATCAACCTTGTTGCATCACCAAAACCTGTTTCGTTAATGACCATGCTTTGATCCAGAACAAATTTCATTTCTTCCTTGAATACTGGAAACTCATAATTTCCATCCGAAGCAATAATAAATATGGGGCGTTCGGAAACATCAACAATCACTTTTTGATTATCAATCACAAGATCGGTTTCAATGCCATAGTTTTTTCCCTCAGCCAATTCAATTAAGATAGCCTTGGCTTCGTTAACGTCCAATCCCAGCTCATAACCTGAAACAGTTGTTTCCTCACTGGTTGGCCACCACACCGCATATGCTGAAACATTGTCGTTGGAATGCTTGAATTTGTATATCCATACATGCTCATTTCCTGATTCGATCTCCTTATCGAAATACATTCCATCCAGACGGTTTTTCATAGTATTGACATAATACCACGATGGCTTCGGTTGTGCACCCGTTGCACCGGATGTAATTAATCCGGAGGTATTGAATTTGGTTGAACTCGTCTCACTTACATCTCTTAGCATATACATGGCTGCTTTTTCAACTCCGGCTGCTGCCAGTGCAAGATAAGATCTTACTATCCATTGTCCCTGTACCTCCTCTTGTGAAAAGCTACCGAAGGCTGGAGCACGCTGTACAGAATTGGGATGCGTATCGTAACCAAATTCAGTGATCCATACCTCTTTACCTGGTAAATATTTGTTTCTATATTCTACAAATTCGGTCATCAATCCTTTCAAATCGTCAGCTTCGGGGCTTATTCCAATTGTTCCGTTGCTTTGGGTTGTGCCATTGTTACAATAATGATGAACATTGATTACATCTGCAGGAAACTCCCCGTTGCGGTTGTAATCTGACCATAACTTCATTGCTCTGACATAATTTAAATCAGGTTTTGCAAGTCCACTCATAACAAGTTTGGCTTCAGGGTCGGCATTTTTAACACCAACTTTTCCTTCCATTGTACCCATATGTCCATCGTAATCCGCACTGGTCATAGCAGAATACTCATATGGATCAAAAAATCCACCCCTGCCCTTCCACCATTTATCCTGCTCATTCCAGTTTTCATAATATTTCAGGAGGTTGGTTCCGGATACCCTGTTTTGTCCGCTGGCAAGTTTCAATAAGCTGTCCTCATGCTGAACATTACCATATCTTGCAGCATATTGGAAAAGATGGGCTGCATGCTCGGCATAAGCGGCCGGTTCATACGAATTCTCCCCTTCCGAAACCGGCTTATGGCTTAAAAGACTATAACTAAAATCCGTGAGCCATAAAACATTATTCTGTATTGCCGGACATGTAACAATGCCCGCATTTTGTAGGTTTTCGTAATAATAATCAAAATTCCAACCCATTGTATTAAACCTGTTTTCATTGTTTGGATAACCAGGATAACCACTTATGTTATTTCCATCGCACCACATCCAGCTATGGTATTCCCTTACAAATCCGGCAACACTAATCCTTCCGATGGGATCGTCGATAAAGGCATTTACACCAATCATCTGATCCATTGTGGCAAATGGGTGAACCTGTTGAGCAGGCTCCTCAAACGGATCCTCCAGCCGGGTACCATATAATAGTATTTCGGCAACCCGTGTTTCTTTTGAGTGAATTTTAACCCTTAAATACCTTGTCTCTATATTTACAATATGTTGATTCCAACTGTCTGAATTTTGAAGGTCATCAACAATTAGTTCCTGCCAGTTAAAGGGTTCACCATAATAAATTGTAACAGGAGTGATTGAATCCTCTCCTGAATCATCCATATCATAAATGTATAAATCAGTTATCAGGCAACTACCCTGAAGGTCGATCATGGCATGACCGGGATATTTCCATGTACTGCTTCCTAAATACCAATCATTTTGAGGTGGGCCACCCTGACCATTTTTTGGATCACCGGAAATATCCTGTTCATCAACCAATAAGGTGGCATCACCTTGTACGATTTCATTTAAAATCCATGATGGTTTTAATGTAAACCGATAGGGATCACCTCCAATTTGGTAAGATGTTGATGCATTTTCAATATTGGAAATATCTGAAAAATTATATGCATCATCAATGGATTGAATGGCAAAGAAATATTCGGTATCCGGGTTCAGGCCATCAATGGTAAGTGATTGCGCCTCCCCGCATAACAATGGAATGGGTGAATCCTCCCATAAAAGGCATTCTGAAAAGTTTTCAGGCGTAATTGGCGTGGTACCATATTTAATCATATAAGATTGGGATGTTCCGGTAAAACCATCATCACCAGGCGCTGTCCAATTGATCATAACTTCATTACCATTTTGATACTCAGCAACCAAATCCTCAATCCGGGCGGGTGGAATAGAGTCGATTACCCCTGGCGACAGGTCATATCCGTATATAACCACCTCATTAACGTTTGCGTTTGCTGAAGCTTTTCCGAACTGTAGATACCTGGTTACCACGTCCACGTCGTGCTGGTTCCACGAGAGGTACCCTCCCAGATTATCAGTTGTAATCAGTTCCCAATCGCCCGGTACACCGCCCCAAATAGTGAATTCAGATGAACTATACGAATCCCGTAGAAATATTTTTGATAATTGGTAAGATTTTCCCAAATCCAACACAACATGTAATGGATAGGGTATGGAACTTTGGAATCCGGTTTGCCAGAGTGTGGTTGGATTTCCTCCTGGGCTGTTAGCAGGATCTCCGGAAATATCCTGCTCATCCACCAGCATCCATGCATCCCCGTAACCCGTGTTATTGGTTATCATACTTGTATCAAGGAATATCTTTTCTTCAACAAAAATTGGTGACATAGCATAAATAACGATCTCTGAAAACTTTGCTTCCCGATGGTTTTTTGTCAATCGTAAATATCTGGTAAATGAATTCACTTCATGTTGTTTCCAGGCCATATAACTCGTACAAGGTTCGGTGAACAAATACTCCCAATCGCCCGGAATTCCAATCTCAAACACCAGGTCACCCACAGAGTTTATATCGCGAATAAAGATTTGTGTAATAAACTTTTCCTGTCCTAAATCAATGTAGGCACTTTTGGGATAATCACCTAAATTCATACTCGGGCTCCATTCATCAACAGGAGATCCACCCGAACTTAACAGGGGATCGCCCGACAGCTCTTGTTCATCGACTATTTTACCTGCATCACCCATCCCACTTTCATTAACAACCATTGAAGGATCAAGCAACACTTTGGTTTCTTCTTCATTAAAGTAAACAGTTGTAGCACCTGTTACGACATTTGAAAGCTTGGAATTTGCTTTTGACCCAATCAATTGAATTGCAAAATAATACCTATGCCCATTGGTAAGACCTGTAACATCAAGCGTTTGTTTTGTGCCTGCAGTAGCGGGATTAAAACCTACCGGAAACTGATTGCAATATTTAAAATTTTCAGCAGTAATCGGCTCCGGGCTATAACGCAAATCATAATCGTCAAAACTACCTGTTTGCGCAGTGCCGCCAACATCAACCCAATTTAATAGCATTGTGTTGGGTGTTGAATTAGCAATTGATAAACTTGCAATGGTTGGAAGTGGAAGTGAGGGATTATTTGCATAAACCACAATTTCATTAAAATTTACTTTTGAACTGGTTTTATTTACGCGCAAATATCTTGATTTAACATTTACATCGTGGCGCTTCCATTTTTTATACTGAGTTAAAGGCTCTGTAAAAAGATATTCCCAGTTTCCAGGGCTACCGACTTCAATTATGAGGTTAGCTGCATTGTACGAGTCATAAATAAAGATATTGGTCAGTTCCAATTCACTTCCAAAATCAATATATGCAACCTGTGGATATTCAGCGAAATATCCGGAACTCCAAATCGTAACCGGATGGCCAGCTGAACCACTCAGGGGGTCACCTGCGAGTTCCTGCTCATCAACCATCATTCCTGCATCGCCAGTACCTTCCTCTATCGTGACCATATCTGAATAGAGATTTACCTTTGTTCCAGACTCTTTTGATTGGGATTTAATTCCGGGATTTAAGAAAAACATCAATGAAATTAATGCGATATATCGTAACGGAGGTGTGTTATTTTTTTTCATGGGAAAAATTTTTATTGTGTGAAATCTGCTGGGATTAATTGTGAATAAAAGTAATGGTTTTTTTCGATATTTTCAAGTTTTAATTAACAATAAGTTTATTTGTAAGAACTGATTTTTCGCTGGTTAACTGAACCACGTAATAACCTGCATTTAATTGATCAAGCTCAACGCGGTAGGTTGTGTTCGAATAATATGTAACATCAAATTCGGCAACTATTTTACCGGTCATGTCAAGTATTCTTATTTGTTCAAACGTGCCATCAGGAATAACAACATTTGTAAAACTTGTTGCCGGTGAAGGGAAAATATTTAATTCCGAATTGTTATTGTTATTATTTTCCAATTGATCTTCAGCAACGGTAAATTTTACTGAGCTAATTGAAATTTCCCCTGTGAATTTTTCACCGGGATTAACGATGAAAATCAAAAACGCATTCTCATCAAGTTCGACATTACTCAAAACCTCTGAGAAATCAAAACTCATTTTACTAAACATGCTGTTGCCTATAATATGTTGCTGAACCAGAACATTATTACTACTCATAAAAGTACCATCCGAAATATCAACTCTTAATGTTATGTCTTCACTTGTCATGATATCTATATTTACAATAGGGTTATTCAGAATTTCTTTGTTGTCAATTTTTAAAGTAAAAGATTCCCATGGATTTTTGTTTATTGAAACATTGAGTGAATTACCGGTTTCATTGAATGAAAAGTTGTTATTACCGTACCATTCCATAATGCTTGATTCGCTATTCGAATAAACATTGGCACTGAAGAGTAAAATTGCGAGGAATAAGGTTGCGATGTTTTTTGCTGTATGTGTTCTCATTGTCTTTTATTATTTCGTTCAATACAAATTTACTCTGGTTTGAACTTTTTGGCAAGGTTTTTATGCACTTCCCATTTTTGGACTTTTTGACAATTTGGAACAATGAGACTACAGAATCAATGAAATATTTCTTTCTATCTGTTTTTTAGTTATTTAATGAATTTTTTAATTGATATTTAAAAACTTATCCTGATTATCACTTTGGCACGTAATTGAATTATGCCATTTATTAAATATGCATTTGACTAAATTACCTATTCTACTAATAGAAAGTCATTTGCTTCTTTATATCTGTTTTTAAGCATTTTGTGAGATTCTAAATTCAAAATGAATTAATTTATTTATTTTTAAAAAGAATGTAAAGCTTCACTTATCATAATTTTGAACCAATATTGGAAATTGATTTCAAACATAAGCACAAACGCGATTTGTTGCTCACAAATTAAATTCAAGTTGTTTTTTTTAATTTACTCAATAAGTCTCAAAGTTGGATTAGTAGCCTGTAATGACATAATATTTCTATTTATATTATTGTTTATCAGCCTATTTAAGGATTTTTCTCTTTTTAGGATTTTTATATCGTTATCACTTTTCGTGCCATTTTATGCTATAATTATAATTAATTGAATTTTATTTAATTAAACATTTTCAAGCTATTTTTGCTGAAAATTTCCTGGCGCTGAAACCAACGATAATTTCGGTCAACGGTGCATGAAATCAACAATCACTGCACTGGAATCAGCAATTATTGATCTCCACTCCACATATGCATCCGGTTTTATAAATTAATTACTAATTTTGCAGCCTTAATTCAATACTATTATCTTAATGAATATCAATCTGGAAAACACAGGAGAATTAACTGCAACCCTCAAAATGGAAGTTGTGGAATCGGATTATGCCGGGCAACTTGATGCTGAGCTTAAAAGTCACCGTCAAAAAGCAGCTATGCCTGGCTTCAGGCCGGGAAAAGTTCCCATGGGGATTATCAAAAAAAAGTACGGTGTGGCCATACTTGCAGAAGAAGTAAACAAAGTAATCTCCACTGCGCTTAATAACTATATTGCCGAACAAAAGCTTGACCTTCTTGGTTACCCAATTCCAAATACAGAACAGGGGTCATTACCGGATTTTGTCCATAACAAGGATTTTACCTTTAACTTTAATATTGGTTTTGCGCCGAAACTGGAACCTGAGCTAACTAAAGATTTTGATGCTGAATATTACAAGATCGGGATATCTGATGACGAAACCGATAAATTTATTGAAAATATCAGACAAAGAAATGGCAAAAATGAAGAATATGAAGAAGTCAGCCAGGGTAGTTTAATTGATGTTTCCATATTGGAACTGGATTCTGACCATAAAATAATAGAGGGAGGCATCACTAACAATACTTCAATCTTGCTGCATTTAATCAAGGATGAGGATATCAGGAAACAGTTTATCGGATCAAAAGTTGGGGATATTATCATCTTCAATCCACTTAAAGCGACCGAAAGTGATGTTGAAACAGGGACAATGCTTGGTATAAAACCTGAAGAAGCCAAATTACTGGAAAATGATTTTCAATTCGAGATTACAAAGATATCGGGGATGATTCCGGCAGAATTGGATACAGACCTGTTCTATATAGCATTCCCGGGGGAAGAAATAGATGATTTGGAATCTTTCAGGAAGCGGGTAAAAGAAGAAGGATCAAAGGCATATGCAGTAGAAGCTGATAAATTTTTCCTGAAGCAAACGATCGATAATCTTATCGAGAAGGCCAACATTCAACTTCCCGACGAATTTTTAAAAAAATGGTTATTCGTTTCGAATGAAGGTAAACTGTCAAGTGAAGAGATCGAAAAGAATTATTCCCATTACCAGGTTTCGATGAAACATGAGTTGTTCGAGAGCAAATTGATACAGAACAACGATCAATTAAGAATAACAGATCAGGATATTAAAAACGAAATAAAAAAATATTTCGGAAATTATATTCCACCCACCGAAGGCGAGGATCCTGAAACCAGGAATCAAAGCCTGGAGGGGATTGCCACAAGGTTTCTTGAAAACAAAGAGGAAACCAGAAAGATACATGACCAACTTTTTGATCAAAGGCTTACGGCACTCCTTAAATCCAAACTGAAGGTTACCGAAAAAACCATCCCGTATGATGAATTTATTGAACTGATTCAGAAATCTTACCCACAACCTCATAACCATGATCACGAACATGATCACGAACATAATCATGCTGAAGAGGGGGATGAACAAAATTCACAAGATACTGTTTCATAGAATCGTGTTAAAATACAAATGACCAAACATTTAATCAAATAGAGAAACAAATTTAAAATCCAATACGCCAGCACTATGTTTTCAAACGATGAATTTTATAAATACGCTACAATGCACAAGGGCATTAGCAGTACCACACTCAACAAATATTCCTCGATGGCAAAAGGATACATCTCCCCAACCATTATTGAAGAACGTCAGCTTAACGTTGCCCAGATGGATGTTTTTTCGAGACTGATGATGGACCGGATCATCTTTTTAGGTGTACCCATTGATGACTATGTTGCAAACATCATACAGGCCCAATTGCTCTTCCTCGAATCGGCTGACTCATCCAAAGACATTCAGATTTACCTGAATACACCCGGAGGTTCAGTATATGCGGGGCTTGGCATTTACGACACGATGCAATATATATCATCGGATGTGGCCACTATCTGTACAGGCATGGCTGCCTCTATGGGCGCAGTGTTGTTATGTTCCGGAAAAGAGGGGAAAAGAACTGCACTGAAACATTCCAGGATTTTGATCCATCAACCAATGGGAGGTGTTCAGGGGCAAGCATCGGATATAGAAATCACTGCCCGTGAAATACAAAAAATGAAAAAGGAGTTATATGAGATCATTGCGGTTCATTCGCATCAGGAGTACGATAAAATTTGGAGCGATGCCGATCGTGACTACTGGATGACTTCACAGGAAGCTAAAGATTATGGAATGATCGATGAGGTATTGGACCATGTTATCAAGAAAAAATAGCATTTCCAATTGCACCTTGAATAGTAAATATTTTTAACCAACAGTAATTTTACAATGGGCAAATCCAGCGACAGGTGTTCATTTTGTGGAAGGGCCAGAAATGAGGCTGAAATCCTGATAGCAGGCATAAATGCCAACATCTGCGACGAATGTGTTGAACAGGCACAACTGATCCTTAAGGAAGAGCATTCGATTAAAAAGCCAGACAAGTTTAAGGATTTTAAAGTATTAAAACCCTTTGAAATTAAAAAATACCTCGATCAGTATGTGATCGGGCAGGAGGAATCAAAAAAAATCCTCTCGGTAGCGGTTTATAATCACTACAAAAGGATTAACCAGAAAACCTTCAAACCGGGCAGCAAGGATGATGTTGAGATTGAAAAATCCAATGTTATTATTGTCGGAGAAACAGGAACCGGTAAAACACTACTTGCCAGAACCATTGCAAGAATGCTGCACGTGCCATTTGCTATTGCTGATGCAACTATATTAACTGAAGCCGGTTATGTGGGCGAAGATGTTGAGAGTATTTTATCAAGGCTCCTTCAATCTTCCGATTACAATGTAACCGCCGCTGAAAAGGGGATTGTATTTATTGATGAAATTGATAAAATTGCGCGTAAAAGCGACAACCCGTCCATTACACGGGATGTTTCAGGAGAAGGCGTACAACAGGCACTGTTAAAATTGTTGGAGGGTTCTATTGTTAATGTTCCGCCACAAGGAGGCCGAAAACACCCTGAGCAGAAAATGATTCAAATCAACACCGAAAACATACTTTTTATTGCCGGTGGCGCTTTTGATGGGATCGAGAAAATTATTGCCTCGCGGATGAAAACTAACGTTATTGGCTACTCGAGCAATAAGGAACAAAACCAATTGGATAAAAACAACATGATGCAATATGTTGCCCCTCCCGATTTGAAAAAATTCGGACTGATACCTGAAATCGTGGGACGGTTGCCGGTTGTTACTTTCCTGAGCCCTTTGGATGAAGCCATATTAAAGAGAATTCTTACAGAACCAAAAAATGCACTCACCAGGCAATTCACCAGGCTATTCGAAATGGACCATATCCAATTAACCTTTTCTGATGATGCCCTGGATTTCATCGTGGAAAAATCGGTAGAGTTTAAACTGGGTGCACGTGGACTCAGGTCAATATTGGAGGCGATCCTGAATGATGCCATGTTTGAATTACCTTCTAAAAAGACCATTAAAGATTTGCACATCACCAGCGAATACGCCATTAAAAAACTTCAAAAAAACAACCTTTCCAGATTAAAGGTGGCTTAGGGGAAAAAAGTAACGTGTTACCCACCGTATATTTTCTTTTCTGCGTTTGTAAAGGCATACAAATTGACAAGCTTTGGCTCTGGTGGTGGGCTTTTCGAGCGACGTGGCAATGTGTATGACTTTGAGCATGGGCATTATTTTTTCAATCATTCCGTTTATACTTGGTTTAATTCATCCATTAATGCTCTACGTTGTGGGTATTCTTTTCTGAAAGTTTCTATTAGTGCATTAACCTGCTCTCCCGCCCCCAATTTCTTCATCCTGCGTAAGTATTTACATGCTGTTTGATAATGATTTCTACCTACATATTTATCAACATATTTCACAAGCCTATCGCTATAAAGCTGAATTAATTCCTGCGAATAGTCAGCTGATAAATACTTCTCGTTTTCTTCAATATTTTGCAACGAAACGTTTTGTTTTAAAAGTATAAATAATCTATCCCACCAATTTTCATTAATAAATATTTTCCGAACAAGTCCGATATATTTCCAACCCCCTTTTGGTGAAATTTCTTTTATTATTTCTTCCAAAAAGTCTTTCCATTTATTCGGTTCTACTTCTTGTTTTAATATCTGGTAATAGTCTTGCTCAGGATGAAAATTATCAATGAATAAAAATCGTGCATTCTCAATAATTTCTGTTGTGTCATTTTGGATTTGAGCAATTTTCAACAGCCAATTATACCAATCCTTAACCAATCCTGGCTTATCTTTTTTGTCATACTCAATACCATCTTTGCTAAGTTTTATTGCTCTATCAAAATCATTATTTCTAACAGCTTTCTCTATTTCGGTATTTCTTATCGATGAATTTGTAATGTGTTTATTGATATATCTTTGAACATATTCCATATCCTTAAATCTTGTTACTATTTCAAGCTTGAACGACTGTGCCCGTTCCTTTTCATATTCTCCATTAACTGTATCTAAGCATTTAATAATTTTGTCAGCTTCATTTTCGCTATTGGTTAATTGATAGGCAATATGTAAAATTCCTGTATGCCAATCCCAACCATCAAATATTCGTTTTTCAAACACTGTGATACAATAATTGAAAAGTTCATTTTTAACATCATTTGGCAAATCTGTTGATGCAATATTACTCAACATTTCATAAGAACTATCTATGATGCCTCCAATTACCCCATTGCTGTCATCGCTAAATTGAATTGCTTCGGTCATTTCCTCCATTAGTGCAGTACAGATATAAATAGCGTTTTTGTAGTTTTTGCTTTCAAATTGTTTTTCTGCAATTGTAATTATTGGGTCAATACCTTGCTCTAAATAGTTCATTTCGTGCCAACCAATAAATCCGTGCCTGTCGGTTGCTGAATTTATAACTGCCTTTATTTGTTTTTGGTAAAATTCTTTCGATTGGCTTTCGTTAAGATGTGC
>JABMQA010000765.1 GCA_013203545.1 Bacteroidota bacterium | reverse complement strand
TTATTACACATTCCGTAAATGGTTTCTTTGGGTTTTTAGTTGATGCAGAAATAGATAATCATGACGGATATGGATATGCTTTATTAAAAAAATGGGGAGTATGGGATACTTTATTCTTTATGACAACAATCAATAACTTTCAAAGTATTGAATTGCAAAATGTTTTTATTAAAGATGAAAACCCATTGGATTTATTATGTAGAGGAGTAGAAGAAGGAGAACTTTATTCCTTTATTGAAAATACCAATTGTATGATACGATATTGCAACGACTATGGCTATTCTTGGATTACGAAAAATCAATTATTTTTTAATAATTATTCAACTATTGATTTTACTGGTGGAAGACAACAAGGCGAACTATATTTACTTGTAACCTACATACAATTGATGGGACAAATAAAACATGTTTTCGTTTACCACAGTTTGGATTATGGAGAGGTTTTTACGGTTTATCATCCTTTTGCCTATGGTACTGATCCGTTTTATGTTGCCTTTGAGGCCGATACAAATATCGGTGTTGTACCTTTGACTATACAATTTATTGATGAATCAAGCGGTGAGGGACTTTCGTGGGAATGGGATTTTGATAATGATGGTACAATTGATTCCTATGAACAAAACCCAACTTTTATTTATAATGATACCGGTTATTATGATGTGGAACTAACTGTAACGAATCCATACAATCAATATTCATTAATAAAGGAAGATTTTATTTTGGTACAAGACACTACCACATCCTTAACGGACGATATTTTACAGGATGTAAGAATTTCACCTAATCCCTTAAATGACAGATTAAGAATTGATATGTCAAAAACATCACCTGAATTAAAAATACTCATATATAGTTCAATAGGAGAAAAAATATTTGAAACTAAAATGTGTCAAAACCCATTTGAAATAAATTTCACTAACTATCCAAAAGGAATTTATATAATTAATATAAAAGATCATATAAAATCAATTAATTACAAAATTATAAAAAAATAGCCGATATGAAAAAGCTAATACTATTTGTACTATTTGTTTTGTGCGTTTCATTAATAGAAGCACAAGATTGGACTGAGTTTTCTACTTGTGAAGTCACCTCACCAAGTTATTGTATATTTCAATCAAATGATACCATCGTACAGTTCAATGTTACAGTTCCCGGCATGTTTGAAACTGCTGTAGATACATTCAATAGAGTAAACATTAAAGAACATACGAAAATGGATTCCGTTGGATTTCCGGAAATGCCAATAGTTACTTTCTTAATCGCTATTCCTGACTGTGATAGCGTGAATTTGAATATTGCTTTAATGGATTCAGTTCAATATACAGGGTACAATATTTACCCGGCACCTGAACTTGTCCCGGATACAACCTCTGGGGAAGCCATTGCTCTGGTTGAAGAATTTGCATATGGCACATCAGTTTATAATACAGATGCGATGTTTCCGGGATATATGGGTGAAACTATTGATAAAGGAGCAATACGCGACCAGCATGTTATAAGAGTTGTCCTTTATCCGGTACAATTCAATCCGGTGAGGGGTATCATAAATGCGTATTCAGATTTTCAAATCACTTTAACTTTTAACAATTCTATTGGTTCAATTAATGAGGATGTAGGTATTTTTAATGAAGTGGTTGGGAATACTCTGATTAATTATCAATCGAATGGACTAAATGCATCTGTGAATTGTGGAGCAGGAATGGATGATAATGAAGGCTCAGCCTATTGGGTCAATGCATTACCAAATAATAAGGTTGACTCTACTTGTGATTATCTGATTATCACTCCCATAGATTTTTATAGTGATACTGTTGCAAGAAATAAAATCGAAGAATTAGCACAACATCGTGCAAATTTTAATGGTTTTGATGTTGCAATTGTTAGAACATCCACAATAGATACTTTTATCAATGTATTTCCTGATATGTTTTTATACGAAAAAATGCAACATATGATCAAGGAAACTTATGAATCAAGTAATGCAAACCACACTTATAACGATAAATTAGCCTATGTAAATTTATTCGGTGATGTTGAATTACAAGATGGAAGCCCTGGCATCCCCACCTATTCCGAAGGCTACGACGTTTATTTCACCCAGGTTTACCCTGATGAAGACGATGTATACCCCGACGTGATGATAGGCCGCTGTAGCGTGGATACTGTAACCCAGGTGCAAAATGTGGTGCATAAATTACCGATTTTAAGAAACAATGCTTAGATTTGATGTTTAATAAATTTAACAAACCAGGATATGAAAAACTTTACTTTACTTGCTGTTTTGCTGCTTTTTACGATGAGTACTTTTACACAAACCATAACAAGAGGACCAGACATCGGTGAAATATACTTTTTTGGTTTTACTGTAACACAAGGAGATGACGGAATCTACCACTCAACTGATTTTGGTAATAGCGCATCATGCATGGACAGTTTATCACAATTGTCGAATAATATTGTGTCTATTACTGCTGATAAAGTGGTTGGAGGACTTTATTTTGTTACAATGGGTGAAGCATTGTTCTACTCCGGTAATTATGGTCAATATGGGAGTTGGGAATTACGAAGTGGGGGAATTTCAAAAAGAATTAGTAGTGGTAGAAATGCAGGCGAAATATATAATAGGATAGGTTCTCATAGTATTGATTATGGATTAAATTTTATAACTCATAGTTGCCAGGGATTTTTTGGTTCAACAAAAGCTGTTGATATTGATGTTTCTGACAATATAGGCTATTGTGTATCTAAAAAATATAATATTAATGATACTTTATATTTTTTTCATTCATTCAACAATTTTAATAACCTCGAAGTAGTCAAGAAGTTTGATTTTCATGGTTTAGATTATATTAACATCTCGAGGGAAAATAATGAAGGCAATATTTTTTTGTGTAATCAAAATTCTAAGACAATCCTATTTAGTTCAAATTATGGAGTTGATTGGGAATTAATAAATCAGTTAACATGCCCTAATTTACCTATTGTTGGAATTACAGGCGGTCGCCAAGATGGTGAAATTTATTTACATGTTGTTTATACTCAATTAATGGGACAAAGAAGGCATGTTTACATTTACCATAGTCTCGATTATGGAGAAACATTCACAATTCACCACCCCATTGCTATTGGGCCAGATCCAATTTTTGCAAATTTTATTTCAACAGACACTCTAGTAGAACCAGGTGATACTGTTCAATTTACTGATTTATCAAATGATGCAGAAACATGGGAGTGGGATTTTGATAATGATGGAACAATAGATTCATACGAACAAAACCCGATACATATTTATCAGGATACAGGATATTATACTGTAAAGCTGTCTATAACCGGTGAGGTAATAGAAGATTATGGGATTCGGTATGATTATATTCATGTGG
>JABMQA010000764.1 GCA_013203545.1 Bacteroidota bacterium | reverse complement strand
CATCAATGTTAGCAACTGGCCGAGGGGGATGTACGTGGCTACTATATTCAGCAATGGACAGGTAAAGGGGAAGTGTAAGGTTTTGGTGGAGTAAGAAATAAAAAAATCCAACTGAAATAATGAAAAATTACATCAAATGATTCATTTAAACTCAAAAACAATGAAATTTACAAAATCTTTTACTTTAAGTGTTTTGTCATGCGTGCTGTTCAGTTTCAGCATTCTGGCGCAGAATTATGTTCCTTTCCCTTATTCGGATGCAGAATGGAACGAATTGGAATACCACTGGCAACCGATGTCTCATATTAATTATTCTTATATATTACAGGGTGATACTACGATTGAATCGGTGGTTTATCAGAAAATTATATACGACGATTCCGGCAGCAGTTCGGATTTAAGATATTATGCAGGCGCCATAAGGCAGGATACGGTGGCTAAAAAAGTCTTTGTAAGAGATTGTTCCTTTACTTCAGAAGAGGTTGATTTGTATGATTTTTCAAAAAGTCCCGGTGATACAGTTTTAGTCGGGGAAGAGGGTTATGGTCCCGACGGTGGTTATTATATTATTGAACATATAGATTCGATTTTGATCGGGGATCAGTACAGACGGACATTTCATTTTACCAATCCCATCTATGGCGCCTATTGGATTGAAGGCATAGGCAGCACCAGGGGGCTTTTCTCTCCTGTTAACGAGGTTCCGACAGGATTCAATTGGTGGGAACTCACCTGTTTTTGGCATAATGAAGAATTGATTTTTCTGGATCCTGAATTCAATGAATGTTTTCCCAATTGGACCGGCGTTGATGAAAACCTGACTAAACTGCAAAATGTTGTAACCATTTATCCCAATCCCGTAACCGACCTAAGCACGATTGAATTAAACAGTGTAGGAGATGGGACTATTGTTATCAAAATCGTGGATTTACAAGGCCGGGTTATTGCTAAGTATGAATTAAGTGGTGAGAAACAGGTTTTTATTAATAGAAACGATTTCAATAAAGGCATATATTTTATTGAAGCAATTGGGAAAAATGGCAAGCTTGGAATGAATAAAGTGATTGTGAATTAGAGGTGTAAAGAAGTTAATGCCGGAAAGTTTGGATATAGGCCGGAGTCCTTACGGGAATTCTTGCACCAGAACATGAGAAACAGGATGCTTAGTCTCATCTTATTGGCGGCTTGTTTGCCAGCCATCAACCGCAATTTGGTGAATTCTAAAATATTGTGCAAGGGATGAAAGCCCTAAGGTAAGATGGGATAGTGTCATTGGATCAAGAGTGTATAAAAGAACAAAGAAAATCCACGGCAACAGATTTCGTAATTGTGACCCGGAATTTTCCAACAGAGATGGCTGCTTCGCTTGGCGAGCCTGTTACAAAGCCATTGGGCTGATGATAAATTAATAAAAAATCCCAAAAGGATTACCTGCTTTTCCAGTGCCCATGAGTTCAAAGCTAACCAACTTCTGATATGATGGAGCGTGATTAGTTTTAAACTGTAAAATGGCTATCGTTTAATGAGACATTTCATATACACCGTCTACTTTCTATCCGTAAAGGAACAAATTGGAATAAAACCAAATCAAACCAGGTATTTTTATTTCGCACTAGTTTTAACAAAATCATTTTATAATCACATAACCATTAACTATCATGAAAAAAAAATTCCTATTCATATTTACATTTTTATTATCTGGGGTATGCACTTAACACATATTAAAAAACATAGTACTTTCGGGGGTTATGAGAATTCCCGAAAATCAAATTGAGTTTGAGAAAATGTTCACTACTGAAGAACAATGTTTGGATTATTTGAAGGAACTTAGGTTTCCTCAAGGCTATTCATGTCGAAGATGTCAGCATAGTGAATACTGGCTTAACAACAGGGGAATAATGGTATGTAAGAGATGCAAGAATGAACTTTCAATTACATCTGGAACTATTTTCCACAGAAGCAAGTTGCCGCTTGTTGTAATTTTCAGAGCTCTTTGGTGGATGGTAGCACAGAAAAATGGAGTGAGTGCAATTGGAATCCAAAGGGTTTTGGGTATTGGTAGCTATAGGACAGCATGGGTGTGGCTTCATAAATTTAGACGTTTGATGGTATTCCCAGGCAGAAATAAATTATCAGGAAGAATTGAAGTTGATGAAACCTTAGTTGGGGGCAAGAAATCAGGTAAAAGAGGCAGAGGGGCTGAAGGAAAATCATTAGTGGCAATAGCGGTTGAAATATTGGAAAAAGGTACTGGTCGAGTAAGAATGTCATTAATTTCAGATGCCTCCAAAAAAGAACTGGGGAAATTTATAAATGAAAATATCGAAGCCGGAAGCAATTTAATAACTGATGGTTGGAAAGGATATACTGGAATTTCTAAGAAAGGATACCATCATGAGATTGATGATAAGACAAAGATACTTGATGGGGAAGAAATCTTGCCCAATGTTCATCGAATAGCTTCATTGCTTAAAAGGTGGCTCTTGGGAACTCACCAAAATTATATTGGTGAGGAATATCTATCGTATTATTTGGATGAATACACCTTCAGGTACAATAGACGAAAATCAAATAGCAGGGGACTTCTTTTTCAAAGATTAATTGAACAAGGAGTCTTGCATGAACCTGTTGAATACAAATCAATTAAGCGTATGTGACATGTGCATACCCCATTTAACGCAATTACTTTTACCATTCAGGTAAACGAAGAAGATCCCGAATCATTTACATGGGATGCAGAGGCTATTGAGCCTTTCAAGGT
>JABMQA010000763.1 GCA_013203545.1 Bacteroidota bacterium | reverse complement strand
CCGTTATCTTGCAGCATCCGCATCGCTGGTATTTCATACCTATATCGGCCCGATCAGTATGTCGGTGAATTATTTCGATAATCCCGAAGAAAAGTTTTTCGTGGCCCTAAATATCGGGTACATCATTTTTAACAAAAGGGCCCTTGATTATTAAACAATATGCGATCATGAAACAATTTTTAATTTTAATATGCGCCCTACTACCTTTTTTGGTAAACGGCCAAACCGAATCCAACTTCAACATCGACTCCTGTTTTACCGGTTCCGGTGAAATATATTTTTATACATACCTTGAGTCAGCAGAACAAATCCAAAAAGTATCAGCAACTGTTTCCATCGCTAAAATCGAAGGCTTGAAACTCTTTGCCACTGCCAACCGAAACGAATTCAGCAATTTTCTCATGATGAACCTTGAATACGTAGTACTGCCAAATCCCGGTGATTTGTACCTGAACCCCAATATGCTGGAATGGTCCGATATTAAAAAACTGCGCGACTGGGACACCTACCCTACTTACGAAACATACGTAAATATGATGTACCAGTTTGCCACAGACCACCCTGATATCTGCCAGGTTTTCAGTATTGGTAACAGCGTAAACGGCAGGGAATTACTCATGGCAAAAATCTCTGATAATATTGCTGTAAAAGAAGCGGAACCACAGTTTTTATATACCGGACAAATGCATGGGGATGAAATTGTGACCTACATATTGTTACTGCGGTTGATTGATCACCTTCTGGAAAACTACGGTACGGATCCCAGAATAACCAACCTCATCGATCATATTGAAATCTGGATCAATCCCCTTGCCAACCCCGATGGCACCTATTATTCAGGAAATAATACAGTAACCGGGGCACGTCGCTACAATGCCAACTCTGTTAACCTGAACAGAAATTTCCCTGATCCCCAGGATGGCCCACATCCGGATGGTAATGACTGGCAACCCGAGACCATTCATTTTATGCAGCTGGCTGAAGCTAACAATTTTGTTATGTCAGCCAACCTGCACAGTGGCGCCGAGGTGGTAAATTACCCATGGGATACATGGCCGCAACTGGCCGCTGACGATGATTGGTGGATTTATGTATCGAGGCAATACGCCGATACAGTACATTCATATTGCGTTCCCGGCTACCTTAATGACCTACAGAACGGTATCACCAATGGTTATGCCTGGTACACAATCAACGGTGGCCGCCAGGATTATATGAATTATTTTCACCATTGCCGCGAAAGTACACTCGAATTATCTGCCGTAAAAATGCTGAATGCATCCCTATTACCAGCGCATTGGGAATACAATTACCGTTCGTTGCTGAATTACATCGAACAATGCCTGTATGGCGTAAGCGGTATTGTTACAGATTCCATTAGCGGAAAACCCCTCGTGGCTAAAGTTGAAATAGTTGGTTTCGATATGGATGAATCGTTTGTATTTTCTGATTCAACCAATGGAAACTATCACAGATTGCTGTATGAAGGCCCCTATGATATTTCTTTTTCAGCGCCGGGATATTACCCAAAAACAATCCCGGGTGTGAATGTAACCAGCATGTCAGCTACAACGCTGGATGTACAATTGTATTCAGGGGAATTGAGCGCGGATTTTGCCGCATCACAAACCAATATAACCGCTGGCACCACTGTTGATTTCAGCGATTTGTCGTTTGGAAGCCCAAGTAACTGGTCATGGGTTTTTGAAGGGGGGATTCCACAAACCTCCTCTCAAAAAAATCCAACAGATATTAGCTATCCAAATGAAGGAAGTTTTGATGTTTCACTTGTTGTTTACAACGCCCAGGGTGATTCGAGTTATATCTCCAAAGCGGATTTTATTACCGTAAGCACTGAATACTTCATGCAAAACGGATTGGTTGAAACATGTTCCGGACTTTTTTATGATTCAGGTGGGCCGGATAACAATTATGCAAATAACCAGGATTTTATAATGACATTTTATCCTGGTTCGCCGGATGCCAAAATATCCTTCACTTTTATTGAATTTAACCTTGAATATCAAAACACGTGTAACTACGATTGGCTGAAAGTATATGACGGTACCTCCACATCATCGCCATTAATCGGTCAATACTGCGGTACAACTTCACCCGGAGCCATAGCTGCATCAGGCATTGATGGGGCCCTGACCTTTGAATTCCATTCCGATTACAGCGAAACCCGCCCCGGGTGGGTAGCTCAAATATCGTGTATCCACCAACAAACCATCAACCTGGAAGAAGGATGGAATGGTATTTCAGCCTACCTGCAAGCTCAAAACCCCGAAATCGAAAATATGCTTTTCGATATCATGACCGAGTTGATCATTTTGCAAAACCAACAGGGCATGTTCTGGCCTGAACAAAACTTAAATACGCTCGTCAACTGGGACAACCAGACCGGTTATATGATCAAGGTCAACAATGCAATCGACCTGCATATTACAGGCAGCCCCGTTGCCAATAAAACAATCGACCTGGCCCAGGGCTGGAATTTAATGCCCGTCATTTCATCCTGCCCGGTACAAATCAGTCAGCTTCTGGTAGGAACAAGCGATGAAATTATCATTATCAAAGAAATTGCAGGAATGAATGTATATTGGCCAGGTGCGAATATTTTCTCCCTCGAAATACTGCTACCGGGAAAAGCATATTTTATTAAAGCCACATCCCCGGTATCAATTACTTTTTTTGGCTGTGAATAGTTGTTTTCAACAAAAGGATGTTTAAAACTTTTATTCCCCTGTGAACCTACACAAAATTTTACTACTATCTTGCCACAGCTTTTATTTATCGCCGGATAGGTGTACAAGCAGGAGTATGTAATCTATTTTTCCTGGCCGGGTAAATGTTTTTGTTTTAATGAATTAAAGGGATAAACATGAAAAGGATCATATTTGCTATTTTAATATTTAGCGCCATTTCAAGCTATTCACAAAATGATGTCGATGTGATTTTTCTGAAAAACGGCACCAGGTTGGAATGTACCATTCAAAAAATTCAAAACGACTCCATTTACATTAGTCAGTTTTCGAAAAAAAGTATGATAACCACTACCTATCCCAGGAATATGATAGCTGTTTACCTGATCAATAACCACTATACAACTCCTGGTGACGAAGTTCTTAAGGCAGCAGGAAATTTTACGGCCGGCATCAGTCTTTTTGTGATAGGCGGGACCCTTGGTGTAGTCGGGTATAATGATTCGAACCGTGAATTAATATTGGCAGGAGCGGGTTTTATCGGGGTTGGATCGCTGTTTTTGTACAATGGCTTTGCGAGTATGCGACGGGCCGGCAAGAAATTCAACAAAGTGCAACTGAAAAACGACAGGCTGATTTATAAGCTTTAACCTGATTATTTACCCCCACCCTTTTTACTTTGTTTGGAAGTAAAAATCGAAGATAAAAAGCTTTTTACAATATATAATGTGGCTTTCCCGGGGTTCAACTCCCTGGCCCTGTTAAAATCCTGCACCGCACCTATAAAATCATTTTTCGCCTGCCGTGCCTTAGCCCTTTGGTAGTAGGCTTCCACATAATCAGGCTTCAACCTGATCACCACAGTAAAATCAACAACCGCATCATCAAAGTTATCCAGGTTGTAATTGTTAATGCCTCTCAGAAAAAAGGCACTAACCAAATTTGGATTAATATCAAGTGCTTTGTTACAAAATAGCAAGGATGTTTCGAATTCACTTTTTCTGTTGAATTCAACTGCAATCCTGAGATTTTCATCAGCAGTATCCTGTGCCGCTGAAAACAGGGAAAATAATATTGAAAATATGATGGTGAAATAAATTTTCATTGGTATCAGGATTCTGTCCGATTTATTATGAATGATGACGAAAGTAAGGATTATATTGTTACACCCGGTACGAAACTTTCTTTGGCACCACTTCAGCTAAAATATTTTAGTGATAATTTCTGATATCACTGATGAAGTCAGATGTCCGATGTGTGATGTTTGATATGTGATTGTACATCCTTGCTACAAACGCAATGCTGATTTGAAAACCAGATCAAACATCTTACATCTGAGATCGGACATCTGATATCCGATAGCTACCTGATGATACCATTTGTATGTACAGGGTTAACAATTCACGGAACCCTTATTAAAGCTCCTGAGTTTAATGGCAGTGATGACCTTTTTCGTGGATAAGGGAAAATCCGATTTCATCATCCAGTCGTAGTAGGAATGTTCTTTCTCAAAAACTTCCTCAACGGGTTTTCCTTTGTATTTTCCAAAATTAAGGATTTCCTGCCCCTGGTCGTTAAACAGGATATGGCCAACCAGATCAGCACTGCGGTGTTGCTCTGAAAATTTACTTAAGGCCTGTACATCATTAACCACCGGCTGCGAAATTTTCCCTTTCTTATCCTTATACGCAACACCCTGGTATTTATCCAACTGGGCTTTTAAAACATCGTAGGTCGCCATGGCATCAGCCTCTGCGGAGTGACTGTTTACAAGTTGTTGGTTGCAGTAAAATTCATAAGCAGCACCCAATGTTCTGGGCTCCATCTTATGG
>JABMQA010000762.1 GCA_013203545.1 Bacteroidota bacterium | reverse complement strand
CCATTTGTGCGCCCATGTTCTCCACAGGATTTTTCAGCTCAACTTCTTTTGCTACTGTAACACCATCTTTGGTTACTATTGGGGCACCAAAAGATTTGTCGATAATAACATTTCTGCCTTTAGGGCCTGATGTCACTTTAACAGCATTAGATAATGCATCAACACCTTTCTTTAATGCATCACGTGCTTCAATATTATAAATAATATCTTTTGCCATGTTTTAAATTTTTATAATGATTATTAATAATTTACTTGTGTTAAACAATTGCCACAATGTCTGATTCGCGCATAATAAGGAAGTCTTTTCCATCTATGCTGATTTCAGTACCGGCATATTTGCCGTAAAGTACGGTATCATTTTCCTTAACGGTGATCGGTTCGTCTTTTTTACCGGGTCCAACTGCCACTACGATACCTCTTTGTGGTTTTTCTTTTGCTGTATCAGGAATAATTAATCCTCCAGCGGTTTTTTCTTCGGCCTGTGAGGGTTCAATTACCACTCTGTCTGCCAATGGTTTAATGTTAATTTTTGCCATTTTTAATTCAATTTTATGGATTTAAACAATTTATTGTTATAGTCTATATAAGCACCGCCGCCGGATCATAATTTGTGCCAAATCATTTTATCAGAGAAATTCAAAGTAAAGCAAATGTTTATCAGGAAATGTTGTCATATCTCTGCCATTAAGGCCTGACGAGGCTGACAGGGGTCCTGGTACGTGACGGTCAATTTTTAAAAAGAAAAGATGTAATAAAAAAATGCCAGAAAATCTATGACATTCTGGCACTATATATTTTTACAGGATTGTATTACTCCTGGTTATTTCCGCCATCGGGTTGTTCACCGCCACTTTGGTCGGCTGGCGTTCCGGCAGGTTCGAATGGTGTTGTCGGAATAGGAATCTCATCTATAGCCCTTCTGATTTCAGTGTCTGTAGCCTGTGTTTCCGCAATTTCATATTTTGGAATTACTTTGGATGAAATCAGGACAAAAAACAACATTGCAATTGCCAGTGTCCATGTTGATTTCTCAAGGAAATCTGCTGTTTTTCTTACACCCATATATTGGTTTGAACCGGCAAAATTGGATGCCAACCCTCCACCTTTGGAGTTTTGTACCAAAACTACCAAAACGATTAAAACTGCAATAATCAGTATTAAAACTGTAAGTAATACGAAAAGACCCATGTTATCAAGTATTTAGGTTTTGTCTGACTTAATTTTTTCAATAAGGCCTGCAAAGTAACTACTTTTTTCCGGATATTTCAAAGATAATTTCTCATAAATTTTAATGGCCTTCACAATATTTCCCTGCCTGGCATAAATGGCAGCCAAAGTCTCGCTCACAATCTCTTCTCTGTCCTCTGCACTTCTACGGGCATAATCAATCGGTTTAAAAAAATCAGATTTTGATCTGGTGATCCGTGGTGCATTTTCGATGAACTGATCAATAATTTCCTGTTTGGTTTTAGGCACATAAGCTTTTGTTACCTGTGTTCGCGGCTCATCATGAATCTGTTCTTCATCTTTCGGTACTATTTCAGAAACTGTGGATTGTGTGGGCCCAGGAGTATAAATGGCTTCAGGTTCCGTGACAGGTAGTATGATACCGGATGGCTGACGGGTTGTATTTACATCGGAAATAGCTGTATCAGTATCCTGATCCGGTACGGAAATCGTCTGGTTATCCTCCGGGCTGTTTTCCCTTTTATCGTCCGGTTGGCCAATGATATCAATCCAGTCCTTAAGTTTTTTTCTATCGCTTACAATGGCAGAGGCTAATTTTAACCTGCTTTGGTAGTGGATACTTTTTTCATTTAGTAAGGCTATCAATAAAAGCATTTGAGATGACTGGCAATAGGGAAATTCCTGAACAAGCAACTTTAGCTCCTTCATCGAGTTGTGATCCAGTTGTTCCGGGTTGTGAAGATATGTTATGAATTGTTGCCTGTTCATGAAAATTATAGTTCTAACGGACTTCCATCATTCGCATCATTTACCCTGGGATAATCCAGCGAAAAATGTAATCCCCTGCTTTCTTTTCTTTGCATTGCCATTTTGATGATCAGGTATGCTACATTGATCATGTTTCTCAGCTCACATATTTTTACCGTTAAAATTGATTTATCATACAACTCTTCCGTTTCCCGATATATAATGTTCAATCGGTCGAGTGCACGTTTTAGCCTCAGGTTTGATCTCACAATACCAACATAACTGCTCATAATAGCCTGTAGGTCTTTCAAACTTTGGGTTACAAGGATAAGTTCCTCGTTTAATCGGAGGCCTTCGGCATCCCACTCAGGGATTAGTTCGTTAAAACTGATCCTGTTAATTTGTTGTATTGAATCCAGGCTGGCCCTGTGGGAGAAAACCACCGATTCAAGGAGCGAATTTGATGCCAGTCGGTTTGCACCATGTAACCCTGTGGATGCGCATTCGCCGGTGGCATACAGGTGTTTAATGGAACTTCTGCCATTTTCGTCCACCCTGATGCCACCACAGGTATAATGTGCAGCGGGGACAACCGGTATCATATCTTTGGTAATATCAATACCAATGCTCAGGCATTTGGCGTAAATGGTCGGAAATTGTTCGATCAGGTCATTTTTGTTGATATGATGGCAGTCGAGGTAAACGTGGTCATCGCCACCCAGTTTCATTTCGCTGTCGATGGCACGGGCAACAATATCCCTGGGGGCCAGGGACAGGCGTTTGTCGTACTTGTGCATAAACTCTTTGCCTTTTATGGTTTTGAGAATGCCCCCGAATCCACGCAGTGCCTCAGTTATTAAAAACGAGGGCTTTTCTTTTGGGTTATACAATGCAGTTGGATGAAACTGGATGTACTCCATTTTTTCGACAATCCCTTTGGCACGGTAAACCATTGCTATTCCATCGCCGGTTGCAACAGGGGGATTTGTGGTAGTAGCATACACATTTCCGGCCCCACCACTGGCAATCATGGTAATTTTTGCAAGGAAGGCATGAATTTCATTCTTTTCGATATCCAGCACATAAGCGCCATAGCAGTCGATATCGAGCCGTCTTCTGTTTACCTCCTGATCAAGGTGGTGCTGGGTAATGATGTCAATTGTAAAATGATTTTCGAGGATTTCGATGTTTGAATGGTTCCTGACCTGTTTTAACAATACGTTTTCAATTTCGAGCCCGGTGTTGTCTTTATGGTGCAATACCCGGTATTCTGAATGTCCACCTTCTTTACCCAGGTCGTAGCGCCCGCTTTCAGTTTTATCAAACTCAGTTCCCCATTCAATGAGCTCCCTGATCCTGTCGCTTGATTCGGTAATGGTAATCCTGACGATTTTTTCATCATTTAATCCATCGCCTGCGATCAGGGTATCCTGGATATGCTTTTCATAGGTATCGGGGGTGTACATAACTGCAGCGATACCACCTTGTGCGTACCTTGTTGCCGACTCTTCCGCAATGGACTTTGTTACAATGCACACCTTCCCATGTTTGGCCACTTTCAGGGCATAGCTTAAGCCTGCAATTCCGGAACCAATAACCAGGAAATCAAAGTTTCGTCTCATTCAATAGCGTTTCGATTTTATATTTATAATCCTGTGCGGATTGATTCAGCAATTTCCAAAAATTCTTCCTGTGAAAACCTGAGCTTTGGCTTGCTGAAATCAATATCGTAGATGCCGTTTATCGGGACGAGGTGCACATGCGCATGGGGTACCTCCAAACCCAGAACGGCAATCCCGATCCTTTTGCAATCAACTACTTTTTCGATCGCCAGTGCAACTTTTTTCGAAAAAGCAAATAACCCTTCCAGTGTTTTGTCTTCCAGATCAAAAATGTAATCCTCCTCTATTTTTGGTATGACAAGGGTGTGACCTTTGGCCAGTGGATTAATATCCAGGAAAGCGAAGTAATCCTCGTTTTCAGCAATTTTGTAGCATGGGATATCCCCTTTGATGATTTTTGTAAAAATGCTTGCCATGATGTTATAATATTTCTTTTGAAAACAAAGGTAGTAAAATAAAAAAATGCTGAATAATACCACTTAACTATTCAGCAATTTAACTATTTAATTTCAGTTTAATCGCGTTTAACTTCCAGAAT
>JABMQA010000761.1 GCA_013203545.1 Bacteroidota bacterium | reverse complement strand
GTTTATTTCATAAACGGTGCTGGATCTTTAGCAGGTACTCTGATCTTAGACGGTCAAAATGATCCCGATGCAATATTTGTTTTTAAGTTTGCGGGGGCATTTGGTGTAGCAGCACAATCAAAAATGATTTTAAGTAATGGAGCACGTCGATGTAATGTTTTTTTTATTGGCGGAGCCGGAGTTCCTACTGGTGCTATTAGTATAGGAGCAGGTGCTGATTTAAAAGGAACATTTCTTTCCCATGACGGTGCTTGTACCTCAGGAGCTGATTTGTTTCTATCGGGTAGGCTTCTTTCCACTGGTGGTGCAGTTACTACTTATGCAGGTATTGTTTATAATAATCCAGAATGCGTTACTTCTACTCCTCTTTCTTTTAACAACCCTCCTGTAGCAGTTGATGACGCATATTCAACAGATATGAATGTGGCAGTTTCAGGTAATGTAATAACAAACGATTCAGACCCGGACGGAAATAATATTACAGTAAATACAGCACCTGTAACACCACCTTCACATGGCTCTGTTACATTAAATGCTGATGGAACATTTACCTACACACCAACAACAGGATATGTGGGAACAGATACTTTTGTGTATGAGATTTCTGATGACGGCACACCTTCATTAACAGATCAGGCAATAGTAACAATTACTATTAATTCATTAGGTGAAGATAGTGATGGTGATGGAGTACTTAATGGTGATGATGATTATCCCAACGATCCTGACAGAGCATTTGATAACTATTATCCTGCAGGAGAAAATGGTACTTTAGCTTATGAGGATTTATGGCCCGCAAGAGGTGACTATGATTTTAATGACCTTGTTTGTGATTACAGATTTAAAATGGTTACAAATGCCTCAAATAAAGTAGTTGAAGTTTTTGGTTCATTTATTGTAAAAGCTTTTGGAGCTTCTTTAAAAAATGGCTTTGGTTTTCAACTTAGTAATAATGATGTTGCAAATTCTGATATTACAGTTTCAGGTTATGATTTGCAGGAGGGATATATTTCTTTAAATGCAAATGGCTTAGAAAACGGGCAAACAAAACCAACAATAATTGTTTTCGATAATTGTTATAATATTTTGACGCATCCGGGAGAGGGAATAGGTGTTAACACTACACCTTCGGCACCTTATGTTGAACCTGATACTTTGGTTATAACAATAATCTTTACGCCAAACACTTATACTTTAGCTCAGATAGATATTCCGAATTTTAATCCTTTTTTAATTGTTAATAAAGAAAGAGGAAAGGAAGTACATTTACCGGATTATACTCCAACAGACCTTGTTGATATAACATATTTTGGAACATCTGATGATGATTCGAATCCTGCAACAGGAAAGTATTATAAAACAGCGAATAACTTACCTTGGGCAATAAATATTTATAATAGCTTTGATTATCCAAAAGAAAAAATTGACATTATAAATGCTTATAATCATTTTACAGAATGGGCAGAAAGCAGTGGCAATTCATATCCCGACTGGTATATGGACAAAACAGGTTACAGAAACGAGAATAATATCTATCAAATACCGGGCAAATAAAATGACTAAGTGCATGACAAAAATTTGCAACATTGTATAAATCCACCTATATGATTGTTAAAAAGAATATTTGCAAGATAGTTTAGTCCGTATTTGAATAGACTATAAGCTTTTCTTCCATGTGGCTTAATTTTGATAGGCAGAATAGAGACCAGGTATATTCCAGCTTTATAAGTCCAAACAAAAGCCACCAGTACCAAACTAAAAAGGGTCTGCTTGTTTTTTCAAATAAACACCATTATCAACATAGTGATGTTCACGTCACTATGTTGATAACTGGAGGCTTAAAAGCTTATCAAAATGGTAATACTTCGGCCTCGTACATATAATTGATCAGGGCTCCAAGATATTCCAACATTTTTGCTGGATTGTTGGAAAAACCTAGATTGACTTCAGAACAGTTCCGTTATTTTTAGAAGTCTACAGCTTATTACAAGAAAAGTTGGATTTACCTGGAGTTTTTAGATGCCTTCCAGTCGTGGGGGAGCAGTTCAGCCAGGTCCTTGCTGTAATCATTGTTGTAATAGGGCAGTCTGGTCAGTACGTCGTGAAGCCATTGCTGTGGATCAACACCACATGCCTTGCAGGTTACAAACAAGGAATAAACCACCGCTGCATTCTCTGCTGCATCATGATTGCCACAGAACATATATTTATTCCTACCGATGTTATGGAAAGTTTTCCATAACATCGGTTATGTATAGAAAAATATTATGTAAAGCTATAATTTGTTAATTGTTAATAATCAATAATTTGACAATGAATATAGTATTCATTACTTTACATAATAAATCACACACTCAGAAGCTTTTTAACCATCCAAGCAAACTTTTATTATTTTCCCAGATCGGAAGAAAAGCAAAGAGTATATTTAAATATGGTTTGACTTGGCTAGCTAATATATTGTTTGGTAACGATTTAGATAAATTTAGAAATTGTTGTAAATTTTTGTCATGTACTTAGAACTTAACAACATATTATATAAACTCGCCGAATGGTGAGGATTCATGCCACTACTGGATTCCTGTGGGCTTAACAGAGAATAATGAAGATGAATTATTCTTATATCCAAATCCTGCCTCAAAAACAATTTTTATTAAGTCAAACGTGGAAAACCAAACCGGATTAATCAACATCTATAATTCAAGTGGAATACTGATGATGCAAGACAAATTAATCGATTCTGAATTAGAATTAAATATTGAAAGAATTGAATCGGGTCTGTATTTAGTTGAAATTGATTCTGGAGGAAGAAAACAATATTTAAAATTCATGAAGAAATAAATTACGTTTGCTAACATCATAGGATTTAATGGCCAGTTGGCCCAAAAAAAAAGCGGATAGGTAAAGAATAACCCATTCGCTTTTGCTAACGCTGTGAAGATTGAAATGGAACAGCCAATTGGTTATTAAAT
>JABMQA010000760.1 GCA_013203545.1 Bacteroidota bacterium | reverse complement strand
CCGGCATAGGTGTTTACAAAAAACCACTGATGATTCGACCTTTCGTCAGCGTTTTATTACATCAAAAAAAAGAATGCTTTTCTGTACACAAAAAATTCAAAAAAAAACATCTTAAATTATTAGTAATGAAAAATTCAATTCTATTTTTAATAGCCTTTTCACTGATCATGATCAGTTGCAAAAAGGAAAACACAGATACTCCAGAAATGGGCAATCCTGAAAACAATGTGGAAACCCTGATCCTCAATTTCAAAAACAAGCTTGAAAACCACCTGAAGGATGGTACGGTTTATTCTGCGGATAGTGCGGTGTGGTATGTGGAAGCGTTGCTGAATTATACCTATGGTTTTGCAACGGCCCAATATTGCACATTCGAAAACGATTCCGTCGATATTATCCTTAACACCAACGGAAACAATGGGTATTCGATTCAGGAATTGGCAGAAGTATATGAGTACCTGGAAGAAAATGTGCTGGCCAACAAACCAGAGGGTACATATATTTTTGCAATTGATGTATCGCTCACGGTTAATAACAATACTACAACGTTTTATGCAGGAACAGGGTATGCAAAGCAATTGTTCTCGAATTTCAAATCTGCTGAAGATACTTCAGGATATTGGTTCTGGGGAGAAATGTTAGGCATGTGTGGGCCTGATTACGGTTTATATGTTGGAACGGATGCTTCTGACATTATAGAAGCTTTGGTAAATTCTACCGCCGATTATGAGTATTTTACCAATATTGAGTTTCATTTAGTATTTCACACAAGTTATTACGACTCAAACTTTCCGTTTACATCCTCCGACCCAACTTTGTTGCCATACCGTCTATTTGCAAATCAGGATACAATTGATTTTTGCCTGTCACCCACACATATAAACTATTATAGCGGAAATAACGGCGCACTTTATGTTGTAAGAGATAAAAAACCTGCAAACAGGGAATTCGCATATTGTAATTTTGGCACTGCGACAATGGTTCCAAATACTGATATCCATGTTATTGGAATTTTCTATGGGAGCCCGAATGAGGGACAATAATGAATACTGATAAATAACAATAGCTGCTAAATTGTGTAATGATTCAATGGTTACATTTTCAAAATTGTACTCAATGGCATTCAATTCAGTAGCTATTTGTCAACAAATTATTTCAGCCTTATGAAAAAAAATACGATCATGTTTTTAATGTTTGTGGGTTTTATAAACATAGGATATCCCCAACAAACCTTCTTCACGCAAATTAGTGATGGAAATATCCATTCTCCCTGGGATATCCTAATTAAACCAGATGGTAATATTCTATTCTGTTCTTCTTATTACAGATCATCGGTTAAGAGTTGGAGTTCGATATGGGAGGTGGATCAAACCGGAGAGATCATTAACGAATGGACGTTTACTAACACCAGCGATGAATTTTTAAGCGCCACCCGGATGCTTGAGGTAGACAACCAAATATTTCTTTTTGGTGCAGGGCAACGAAACCAAACCGATAGTATTGAAAAATTTGTTTCCATGCGGAAATTCGATATGCAATTGAACGAATTGGAAGACCATCAGTTACACCTGACTGGCATGCAACATCAATCATTATGGCCGATGCGAATAATATATAAGGATTTGATATTTCACATCATAACTATAATAGCATACGGTCCCGGATCTTCGTCTGCCACAGCGGGATATTTTAAAACATCAACAACTGGTACTAACATACAATCAGCCTTTTTACCGCCATCCTCCGGTTATAGGCTACGCCCATATGATTTTTGTTTCCTGCCCGGTTCAGACAACCTGTTTACAGCTACCCTTGACGAATTGACAATCTATAATACAGGCGGGGTAATCATTGAATTTGACACCTCAATGAACATCATAGAACAAATCCCATTAGATAGTTACCCTGCCTTTCTGGATTTTGGTATTTTCGGCCAAGCTGATACAACTTATTATGCAATGTTCAATTTCTTTGCCTTTTTTGGTGATATAAGTCCGGGTATTGAAAAACGCGACCTGCATGGAAACATACTGAACCAATTTGTGTATGAATGCCCGGAAGATTCCGCTTCGTGGATTGCATATCGTAATGCCCTGGATACTCTACCTGATGGCAATTTAATGTTTTGTGCGACCAAAAACATTGATTTTTATTCGGGAATACAACAAGAGCCCACCTCAATCATGCTCTTTAAACTTAGCCGTGATCTGGAACTGATCTGGCAGCGGTTTATATTTGGGGATAATGGAAATTACCGAGTCTGGTCCATGAAAGCTCATCCGGATGGCGGGATAGTAGTTTTGGGGACACTTTCACGAACACCTCCATTTTCAAATGCAGAAGAGGTCTTTATCATGAAAACAGATAGCATCGGCTTGGTTACCGGGATAAATGAAAATGAGGCTAAGATACATTGCGCTGAAGCCATCCTTTATCCAAATCCCGCCAGCGAATTCGTAAACATTGAGTTCAGCCAGGTTTACCAAAAAGCGTTGTTTCAGTTAATGGATGTGGGTGGAAAAGTAATATTTGAGAAAAAACTATTCGGCAACCACCAGAGCATAAATGTTTCATCTGTGCCGGCAGGAACGTATGTGTACAGGATATTTAATGAGGAGGGATTGGATGAGAGGGGAAAGGTAGTTGTTGAATAAGAAATTGTGAATTTTAAACGCTGTATGAAAGGAATATCGAATACTGAATCATGAAGTAAAAAATAATGAAGAATAAATCAAATACTTTAATAACATGAAAACCACTGAAAAAAAGTTTGATTTTGAAGACAGACTTATTGATTTCTCAATTGGAATAAGTGAAATTTTCGAAATTCCAAAAATCCCAAATTTGCATTTCCAATACTTCGATATTCAAAATTCGCCTTGTGTTTCGTATCTAACAACTGAGTAAGCGTAAAATATTTAAATACTATTAGCCATGAAAATGAAATTGAAAAACAGTGCACTTTTGTTTGGTTTACTAATGATGACTTTTTTTTGTTTCTCCCAACAAGCTGAGAAGCAACACAAACTGACTCCGGGGAATATATTATGGTATCATTCGATATCTATGGGAATTTCCACAAGTGTTTCACCTCCACTAATAACACCTCAGGGCAATGTTCTTTGGGTAAATTATACATCTAGTGGTGTTTCAAATTCCTATATTTCTTGTTTCGGCCCCCATGGCGATACAATATGGAGGAAAAATTTTTCAGAAAGTCGATTTGAATTAGAGCCGGTAATGGTTCCTCAGCTTAACAGAATCTTAGTTTGTTCAGCTGAAGAACTATGCTGTCTTGATATGAATGGAACAGAACTTTGGCAAGTACCGGTCGCAGAAGATTTTACGCAATCACCCGTATATGATACTTCATTTAATATTTACTGTGCTTCGGGAGCAAAGCTTTATTCTTTCGATTCTTCCGGTACGTATCGGTGGGAATACGATTGTCCGTATGGTGATATATTTTCACCACTG
>JABMQA010000759.1 GCA_013203545.1 Bacteroidota bacterium | reverse complement strand
TCAATTTGGCCGGGGTATTTGATCCAGGCCAGTTCAAAATCAACCTTCGACAGGTAGTTTTTTGGTGTAGTCAGGTACTTTTCGATAGGAAAGGCTGGAATGTTTTTAGCAAAATAATGATACACTGTCTCTTCAAAATCAATAGTCCGGGTACTCTTACTTCGTCCCGTATTGAATGAAAAATTGTTTACGCTATTGTCAACATTATGATATGTTATGGTAATGGAGTTGCTTTTGGCCTCGGTTTCCATGTTTACCTGATAATAGCCGCGCTGCGACTGGTTATAGTAAAAATACTCGGGAATGGTAACGAGGTACTCACTGTGCAAGATAGGTATGGTATGCTGGAATTCCCAGCCTTGCATGTTATATAGAAAATCCGATTTCACTATATATTCCACCTCGATGATGGAGCCGGCTTTTACATCGGGCATGGCACACTTCATCACGTCCCAATTTTCACTCGCCTCTTCGGTGATCAGGTCGTTTTGCCTTAGCCTGGAGCCTTCGATTTTTTTTCCCACACGATTGTAGGTGACTGCCCTAAATTTAGTGATCTCCTCCCGGTTGTCCCTATTGTCGTGATAAATGGGAATTTCGATATCAGCCAGATCGAAAGCATTGTTGTCAAGGATTTTTATCCGGTAATGATGTTCGAAAAACATCTGAAACCCTTTTCTTCCGCTTGAGGGGTCGTTTTCCCTAACTCTTGTAGAAGCATAACGAAAATCGGTGTATCCGAAATCGAAGATAAAATAGGCATGTGCATTTGAATCGATCGGGCATACTGTGGTTTCGAATTCCTCGGGTGAAATTTTCCCGAATTTTGAAGGAGGTTTTTGACCATATGTAAATAAAAAGGCCAAAAGAAGACTTGTAATAAAAATAGTTTTCAGTTTCATTGCGATTATTTTTGGTTAATATGACTGTTGGGCTTCGATTTTAAAGTTTATTTGGTTGTGCAAGATATGAATATTTTTCTTTTTGTCAAAATAAACGATCATATTTGCAATGAATTTTCATCTTGATTTTTTATAACTAATGTCAGTAAAGCCAAATAACAGCAATAAAAAAAAATCCTGGGCTGCAAAACTCAGGCGAAAGTACAGGCTGGTGCTTTTGGATGAAGGATCTTTTGAGGAAAAAATTTCTTTTAACCTAACTCGGCTTGGCGTGATAATAATTGCCGGATCTTCAATTGTTGTACTTATTTTATTAACCATCTATCTTGTTGCATTTACTTCGCTCCGAACATACATTCCGGGATACACTGATATTACGCTGCCCAAAAAAATTTATGAACTGCAATTAAAAACTGATTCCCTCGAACGTGCATTTCAGCGGAAGGATCTTTTTATTTACAACCTGAAAAGGATTATGGAAGGTAAAGACAGTGTTGGAGAAATGCCCCCTTTACCTGAAAATACCTCAAGCTACATGGAGATCAGCGACAACCCTTCCAGGGAGGACTCCGTTTTGAGAAGTCAGTACGACAACCAGAATTTGTACAACATAAATCCCGGACGATCGTACAATTTCCGTCCATCGAGCCTGGGAAACATAAACTTTTTTACACCCTTAAATGGAATTATCACCAAAGGGTTTGAGTCCAAACAAGGGCATTATGGAGTTGATATCGTTTCGAATAAAAACGAGGCCATAAAATCGGTACTAGACGGAACTGTGATTTTTTCGGATTGGACACTCGAAACCGGTTATGTGATAGGTATCCAGCATCAGAACAATCTTTTGTCGGTTTACAAACACAATTCAACACTGCTTAAACAACAGGGCACCTTTGTACGGGCCGGTGAAACCATCTCGATTGTGGGTGAATCAGGTGAATTGTCAACCGGTCCGCATCTGCATTTCGAATTGTGGTATAATGGCAAGGCTATCAACCCCGAAGAGTTTATCACATTTTAATCCATTAAATGATCATACCTTTGCACCCAAATTTTTTTGGGTTTGCAGAAATTAATAGCCATTTTAGGGTCAACCGGTTCAATTGGGAAACAAGCACTTGAGGTAATCAGGAATCATCCTGATAAATTCAAGCCCACCGTTCTTTCAGCTCAAACCAACAGCAAACTCCTAATCGAACAGGCTAAAGAATTCCGGCCGGATTATGTTGTAATTGGTTGTGAATCGCTGTACCCGGAAGTAAAAGCTTCCCTCTCTTCATCCGGAACCAAGGTTCTGGCAGGTGAGGATGCTTTACACAATGTTGTAAGCGATGGCATGATTGATATGGTGCTGGTGGCTTTGGTTGGATATGCCGGACTAAAGCCGGTATTAAATGCCATTGAAGCAGGCAAGGATATCGCGCTTGCCAACAAAGAATCATTGGTGGTTGCTGGTGACCTGGTAACAAAGCTGGCACACGAAAAAAATGTAAAAATAATCCCGGTTGACTCCGAGCACTCTGCCATTTTTCAATGCCTTGTTGGAGAAGACATTTCAGCATTGGAAAAAATTTACCTCACCGCATCGGGAGGGCCATTTCTGGGAATGAACAGGAAGCATCTCGAAAAAATCACAAAGGCTGACGCCTTGAAGCATCCCAACTGGGTAATGGGGGATAAAATCACAATCGACTCAGCTACGCTGATGAATAAGGGACTGGAGGTGATCGAAGCCAAATGGCTGTTCAATCTTGACCCATCACAGATTGATGTAATCGTTCATCCTCAATCGATCATTCATTCGCTGGTTCAATTCAGGGATGGCTCCATGAAAGCCCAAATGGGCCTGCCTGACATGCGATTACCCATTCAATATGCCTTCTCCTGCCCCGAAAGAATAAATTCTGGCTTTGGTCGTTTCAACTTTCTTGATTATCCTGAATTAACGTTTTTAAAGCCTGACAGTGAAATTTTTCGTAATCTTGCACTCGCTTTTGAAGCATTGAAAAAAGGAGGAAATGTGCCATGCATGTTAAATGCAGCCAACGAGGCTGCAGTGCAGGCATTTTTAGATGATAAAATAAAGTTCTTGCAAATACCCGAGGTGAATGAACAATGTATTGATAAAATGGGTTTTATTAAAAATCCGACACTCGAAGATTACATCAATACAAACAGGGATACAAAACATGTTGCTTCAAAAGTTATTGAGGGATTTTGCTGAAAAATAATGAAACTGTTGTTAAATGGAAATCTTAATTAAAATTCTCCAACTGTTATTGAGTTTATCGATACTGGTAATATTTCATGAGTTTGGACATTTTATTGCTGCAAAAATTTTTAAGACGCGGGTAGAAAAGTTTTATCTTTTTTTTAATCCATGG
>JABMQA010000758.1 GCA_013203545.1 Bacteroidota bacterium | reverse complement strand
TCCCGAAAAGGGGTCATTTCAGGTTTTTAAATATGATCCGATGGATGATAATAGTTTGAGTAATAATTCGATCAGCGATATATTTGAGGATAGCTATGGGAACCTGTGGATTGGAACAGATGGCGGCGGCGTTAATATACTAAACAGGGGCAACTTTACCTTTAACAGGATACAAAATGAGCCCAACAATGCACAAAGCCTGAGCAACAACAGAATTTACGATATTTACCAGGACCACACAGGTACCATGTGGTTCGGCACTTTTAAAGGTGTTAGTAAATTCGACAGTTTTAACAACAAGTTTGCGCTTTTTACCCACAACCCCGACAATAAAAATTCTGTTAGCGATAATTTTATCTGGTCATTTGTTGAAGCCGAACCCAATGTGTTCTGGATTGGAACTAATAATGGAATAAGTATTTATTACAAAAATGATAATCGTTTTGAACATTTGGACTATGATCCGGGAAAAAGCAACTGGTTGGCATCCAGAAGGGTCCGCCCCATATTGCAGGACAGAAATGGCAATTTCTGGCTTGGTACCCGTGACGCAGGCCTTGACTGGCTTGATGCCAAAACGGGTAGGATTAAAAACTTTAGCCCTTACGATCAGATTGGTAAAAGTATATGCGACCCATATGTTCAAATTCTGGCTCAGGATTCTACCGGATTGGTGTGGGTGGGAACTGCAAACGGACTTAATACGATTGATCCCGAGAGCCATAAAATTGAAGTTTACAAGCACGTGCCAGGAGATTCCACCTCCATCCCGAACGACATTATCTTTTTTATTTTTGAGGATAGTGACAGGATTTTGTGGATAGCAACTCAAAATGGGTTATGCTATTATAATCGGGATGTTGATAATTTTACCACCTATAAAAGTCCACGCAATAAGGATGGGGAAATTACTTCAAATAAGTTTTTTTACCTAATGGAAGATTCAAATAATAATCTTTGGGTCGGAACACGTGGTGGTGGTTTGGCAAAACTCGATAAAAAAGACAATAGCTTTATTGCATATACCACCGAGGATGGATTGCCAAACGATGTGATTTATGGGATTTTAGAAGATAATGACGGAAATTTTTGGATGAGTACAAACTGGGGAATATCAAAATTTAACATCACAAGTAAAACATTTCTTAACTATGATGTTACCGATGGTTTGCAAAGCAACGAATTCAATGCCAATGCTTGCATAAAAAGCAAGGAAGGAGAGATGTATTTTGGTGGTATGAAAGGCTTCAATTCATTCTTCCCATCTGACATTAAAGTCAATACCAACATACCAAAAATTGTCATTACCGGATTTAAGAAGTTTAATGAAATTCAACCCCTTGAGATTCACAATGAAGATACCATCATTCTTGAACATAATGACAACTTTTTTTCATTCGAATTCTCAGCCCTGGATTACACCAACCCTTCGAAAAATCAATATGCTTACTTTCTTGAAGAATATAACAAGGACTGGACACATATTGACGGCAGAAAACATTCAGCCGAATACACCAATGTGGGACCCGGCAAATATATTTTTAGGGTAATTGGCAGCAACAACAATAACATTTGGAATTATGAAGGCACCTCATTAACCCTCATTATTCAGCCGCCGTGGTATCAAACGTGGTTATTTCGTATCACTGGAATCCTGTTCATCATTTCAGCCATATGGGCGTTTGTGTTCTACAGGTTACGTCGCATCAGGCGTAAACATGAAATTGAAAAACGGGTTCTGTTTATCGAAAAGGAATTGTTCGAAATTCAGCAAAAAGCATTACGTCTTCAAATGAACCCGCATTTTATTTTCAATTCGCTAAATTCCATTCAGAGTTTTATCCTATCCAACGATATTGATCTGGCTGTTAATTATCTCAGTAAATTTTCACAATTAATGCGGTTGATTTTAGCCAACTCACGCGAGTCGATAGTTCCTTTGTCCGATGAAATTCAAGCCATAACGCATTATTTGGAAATTGAAAAGCTCAGGTTTGAAGATAAATTCAATTACAGGGTCATTGTTGATTCTCAAATTGATGATGAATTTATCGGCATCCCCCCGATGATCATCCAGCCCTACATCGAAAACGCAATTATCCACGGTCTGGTAAATAAACCAATGCCCGGAAAAATAATTATTGAGTTCTTGAAAAAAGAATCCACACTCAGGTGCTCAATCTCTGATGATGGTATTGGTCGTGAACGTGCCATGGAGATCAAAAAAAAATCGGGCCTTTCAACCAAATCCAGAGGAATGATGATTACCCAGGAGCGACTGGAAATCTTAAACAGGGGAACCGATTCGAAGTTTTCGGTTAAAGTCACTGACCTGTTTGACAAAAATAACAAGCCCTCCGGAACCAGGGTAGATCTTGTAATTTTGTTTAAGGAGCTTTAAAGCATTGAGCAATTATTATTTATAATTACTAAAAATTAATCATATTCCATTAAAAAATGTAATCCGTTTGAACTATTTTTTTGATATTTGAAAATTAATATTTTAACGAATTATTACACTTTTGGTTAAAGCTGTACTCATAGAAGACGAATCGAAATCACGTAAGGCCCTGGTTAGCCTGCTCAATCGCTATTGTACAAATGTTTTGATAAATGGCGAGGCTGACAGTGTTAAAACCGGTATCGAACAAATCAGGTTACATAAGCCTGATGTCATATTTTTGGATATCCAAATGCCCGATGGTAGTGGTTTTAAGCTTCTTGAGGAAGTTGAAAATTTCGGTTTCGATATCATTTTCACCACCGCTTTTGATCAATTCGCAATTAAGGCCATTAAATACAGCGCGCTTGATTATCTACTGAAACCTATTGTTCCACAAGAGTTAATAGAAGCCGTTAAGAAAGTTGAGGAAAGAAAACTTTCAAGAAATTCGGATATTAACAAAAATATCGATGTTTTACTGGATAATATTAAAGCCGGCTCCACCGAACCCCACAAAATAATTCTATCTACTGCCGAGAAAATCCATGTGATAAAAGTAGATGATATTATTCGTTGTGAATCAGATAATTATTATACGAGGTTTTTCTTCACTGATGGCGGTAAATTGCTTATTTCTAAAACTTTAAAAGAAAATGAAAATCTTTTAAGGGATCATAAATTCATCCGTCCCCATAAATCTCATCTTGTTAATACTAAGTATATTAAAGGGTTTATGAAAAATGATGGGGGCTTCATCGTAATGTCGGATGGCAATAAGATCCCGGTTTCAAGAAGAAAAAAAGAAAGTGTAATTGAAATTATAAATAATTTGTAATCAGATATTTAAAACTTTTATAACTTAAATCAAGGTCTGCTTTTTAGTATCATATTTTCGTTTTGTAAGGGAACAAACATGAATTGAACTCTTGAATAATTATTTTCAAGTAGCTGATATTATGTGTGTTGAATTGTTTTAAAGCGGTTATTTTGGTAATTTTATTATCCGTAAACTGATTTTAAAAAACCGTTAACTGATTTTTTCTTTACTAATGAATGATAAAGGTTTACTTTTACTCATTTTTGAAATTGATGTTTAATTAATAGCGATGGATGATTATATTTACTTTCTGTTACTTGTAGGATGGCTTGGGTACTCACTTTACAGACAAAGCGAGAAAAAAAAGCGTAATGCTGCCGCAAGAAATGCTGCTTCGCAAACACCTGAGAAGGATACCCTTGATTATGTGACTGATCAAAATAAATCGGGTTCACAACTTGGTCAGGAGATTTCAAAGCCTGATTTCAGGAAAACGCTGGAAAAAATTCTTTTGGGTGAAGAACTCAGCCTGGAGGAAATTCCGGAAGAAGAAGCCCAATCCCTGGAGACAATTCCGGAACCGGTTGCACCAGTTTCTTATAATAAATACCAGGAGTATTATCAGAAAGCATCAGTTGATCAATCCGGTTGGCAGGAAAAGATAAATGATCCATTTCAAGACGAAGACAAATCGTATGAATTAGATTATGGTGATGATTTTCACGATGGGGAAAACCGGAATGAAGAATGCAACAAATGGTTTGATTTAAGAAAGGCTGTGATCTATTCGGAGATTCTTTCAAATAAATATGTTCATTAAATAATATCTAAATTGGAATGATAATGCAAAAAGGTTTGGTTAATACATTTTTTTATTAGTAATTTTACCGCCCTTTAGCACAATGTATAATCTAACATAAAATTATATGGTATGTTAAGAAATCTACTTTTAACTGTTGGTATTTTACTCGCATCCAACCTGTTGGTATTAGCACAAACAGGTTCGTTACAGGGGAAAATTGTCGATAAAGACACCAAGGAACCCATCCCCTTCGCCAATGTGGCGGTGTTTTCGGGAGGTGATCTCGTAACCGGTTCAACCACCGACTACGACGGAAAATATGTAATCAGGGCACTTACTGCCGGAAACTACGATGTGAGGGCATCCTTTATTGGGTATCAAACATTAGAGATTTCGGGAGTAATTGTCAGTGCTGATCAAATTACCTTTCAAGACATTGAACTAGGTTCAACGACAAAAACGCTTGAAACGGTAGAAATTCAGGCATACAAGGTTCCACTTATCTCGAAGGATAAAACCATATCGGGGGCAACTGTTACCGCAGAGGAAATCGAAAAAATGCCAAACCGTTCGGCAACTTCCATAGCCACAACGGTTGGGGGTGTTTATTCTGATGCGGACGGAGGCAATGTTTCAATTCGTGGTCAACGTGAAGATGGTACGGTCTATTACATCGATGGCATCCGTGTATCCTCAGGGGCACGGTCGCTACCTGAATCGTCTATCGAACAGGTGTCGGTACTTTTGGGTGGTATTCCGGCCAGATACGGTGATGCAACCGGTGGTATTATCAATGTAACCACAAAGGGGCCTTCCAGGAAATTTGGTGCCGGGTTTGAACTCCAAACCTCGGAATTTCTTGACGCTTTCGGTTACAACCGTTTGGGCTTCAATTTTCAGGGGCCCCTCTTAAGCAAAAAGGAAAATAACAACAGCAAATCTTCTGTATTGGGATATTTCATAGCAGGCGATGTGATTTACAGAAAAGATGGCCGGCCATCATCCAATGGAACCTTAAATAAAGTTACCGACGACTGGCTTGCTTATATTCGGGAAACCCCCAAGCGTCCCAGTGGAACCGGTTTTGGATCTTTTTACAACGCTGAATATACCAAAAACGATCAAACCGAGTCAATTAAAAGTACAAAAAATACCGAGAATTTGGAAATCAGCCTTTCAGGAAAGGTTGACCTTCGCACCTCACCAACCGTTAACCTAACGTTTGGAGGCTCATACAACTATCGTGATTTCCGTAATTTCAGCTATTTTAACTCAATGTTCAACTGGGAAAATAACGCACATTATAACAACAACACGTGGAGGGTTTTTGGTAGGTTTACACAGCGGTTCCCGACTAACAAGGAAAGCACTTCATTGATTAAAAATGTGTTTTACTCCATTCAGGCAGACTATTCAAGGTTTCACCAGATTATCGAGGATGACAGTTTTGGTGATGATATTTTCAAGTATGGTTACCTTGGCAAATATGATACTTACAAGCAAAGGTCTTATGAACTTGGCTCCGACACTGTAAACGGCAAAGTTTACACAGACGTATGGGTGCAAAACAACTGGGAAGATACAACTTATTTGTTCACTCCATCCGACAACAATCCTATCCTTGCAAGGTACACCGAACAATACTATGAGTTCTTTCCGAACAAACAGGGCTACTGGCAAAATGCTGACCAGATGCAACTTTTCGGAGGTTTGTTAAATGGTAACACACCCGATCCGGTGTATAATAATAACCTGTGGGGCGCTTATGGAACACCAACAAACGCCTACCAGGTGATAGATGATGCTCAAATAGGAATCAGTGCAAATGCCTCTGCCGATATTGGTAACCATGCTTTCGAGTTTGGTTTGCAATATGAGCAACGCAACAACAGGGGTTATGGTTACCAAAGGCTGACAAGTACATCCAATACAAACCTTTGGGGTATCATGCGCCTGATCACAAACGCACATATTATACAGTTGGATAAAAGCAGCCCTCACCTGGTTGAGATTGAAGGGGCCTTTCAGGATACCATTAATTACGATCGTCTATATAGTGAGGTTGAGCAACGGGTTTTTGACCTTAACCTGAGAAAGAAAATCGGCTTGCCACTCCAGGGAACAGACTGGATTGATATTGATTCATACGACATCAATACCCAAACAATCAGTTATTATGACCCCGATGGGACCTTGCATCAAAATATACCGATTGATGGTGGGCTATCGATTGATATGTTCAGCCCGGATGAATTGATTAATGATGGTACTGCCCTGGTATATTATTTTGGTTATGACCCTTATGGTAATAAAAACAGCAACCGCCCTGCATTTGCCGACTTCTTTACCAGAACTGAAAAGGATGATTTAGGCAGGGATTATCGCACACGTGATATTGGCGCTTTTGAGCCCATATATATGGCTGGTTATATTCAGGATAAGTTTGCATTTGATGATTTGATCTTTAACATTGGTTTAAGGGTCGACCGTTTTGATGCAAACCAAATGGTACTTAAAGATCCATATTTGTTCTATCCGGCCTTTACTGCCGATGAAGTTAGTACAATTGGCGGTCAGGCAGTACTACACCCGGAGAACATCAGTGGGGATGCTGTCGTTTACATTGACAATAAGAACAATCCTACCGAAATAGTTGGATATCGCGAAGAGAGTGTTTGGTACAACGCTAAAGGTACCGAAATTCAAGACACGAATATTCTGGATGCGGGAAACGGTATCACACCTTATTTATCCTCCCCGACACAGACACAAATGACTGCCGAAGTATTCAAGGATTATGAACCGCAGGTTAGTATACTTCCAAGGATTTCGTTCTCCTTCCCGATATCTGATGAGGCCCTGTTTTTTGCTCATTATGATATTCTTACCCAGCGTCCCAGTACCCTGCTTCGTATGAACCCTATTCAATATGTTCATGTCGATAAATATGGTTCTATCAATAACCCTAACCTGAAACCTGAAAAGACCATTGATTATGAATTGGGATTCCAGCAAAAGGTAAGTTCATCATCTTCACTTAAAATTTCTGCATTTTACCGTGAAATTCGTGATCAGATACAATACTTCCGATATACTGGCGCCTATACCGGTGGATCCAATGTTTACGATTCATATAGTAATCTCGACTTTGGTACAGTTAAGGGCCTCACCGTTGAGTATGACCTGCGTCGAACCAACAACGTGAGGGCGAGGATTAGTTATACACTGCAATTCGCTCAAGGTACTGGTTCAAATACAACCACAGCACAGGCACTTGTAAATGCAGGGTTACCCAACCTGAGAACAATCTTCCCACTCAACTGGGACAGGAGGCACGCATTTAATATTGTACTTGACTATCGTTTTGGTGAAGGTAAAAATTATAATGGCCCTACATCAACACGTAAAATTAAAGGTACCGATAAGGTTAAAACAACGCAATGGCTTCAAAACTTCGGTGTGAATTTCACCGTCAGCGGTGGTTCAGGTACACCATATACCAGGTCAAGCAATATCACAGGTACATATGCTGCAGGTGGCACACGCTTACTGGAAGGATCTATTAACGGTTCCAGGCTCCCATGGCAATTCCGTATTGATGCAAGGGTTGACAAAGACATCAACATATCTGGCAAGCCCAATTCAACTACATATTTTAATGTTTATTTCCAGGTGCTTAACCTGTTAAATACGCAAAATATCATAGGTGTTTACGCGGCAACAGGAAGTCCTGATGATGATGGTTTCCTGTCGGCGCCAGAATGGCAGGATTATATTAGTGAGCAATTAGATCCTGAGGCATTCAGTGATTTATATGCCCTGAGAATGAATTCGCCATTTAATTTTAGTACGCCACTGCAGTTAAGATTAGGTGTGGTATTTAACTTTTAACGCATGCAAACCAATAACTATTTAACTAAATCTGCGAAATAAAAATATGATCGACATGAAAAACATATTACGAGCTTTACTGGTATTTTTTGGAATACTATTAACTACCCAGGGAGGCTATGCTGAAAAGCTTATTACCGCGAATAATTTAAAAACCAAAAAGATTAAATCCACAGCTGCCGGATGTTCTGCCGGTGCTACGTTTGCCTTTTTGGAGATAAATAATGTCAGGTGCCGTATCAATACAGGTGGTGACATGTGGTGGGATTTGAACGACCGCGCTCAATATTTTATACCGGGCAACACTACCAAAACATCTATGTTCTCCGGTTCGTTGTGGATTGGCGGTGTTGACGTTAACGGTCAGTTGAAGTTGGCCGCCCAACGTTATCGTGGAAATGGCGATGATTTTTGGCCCGGTCCGTTAACCACTGATGGCGCTGCAGCCATTGATGAAGAAACTTGTGCAGAATACGACAAGTTTTTCAGAATTACCCGGGTTCAGGTTGATGAATATCTGGCATGGTGGAACAGTTCGAACCGTGCCGATGAGTTCCCTGATTATACAATCCCCCAGGCAATTATGGAATGGCCGGCTCTCGGGGACCCGGCTCTAGGACAAAGCCCTTATCTGGCTCCTTTCTTCGATAATGATGGAGATGGGGATTATAAGCCGCTTCAGGGTGATTATCCTTACTATGATATCGATAACAGTTTGTGTCCGCTTAACTTTGCCAGCGACACCAACTATATACCCACTCCAACCGCAGAGGCCAATGCACTTCACAGTGATATAGAATACGATACCAGATGGAAGTATGGGATCCTTGCCGACCAGGTAATTAAAGGTGATGAAACCCTGTGGTGGGTTTTCAACGACAAAGGAAATGTGCATACCGAAACAACAGGTGCTGCCGTTGGTATGGAGATCAGAGGTCAGGTGTTTGGATTTTCAACAAACGATGAAATCAATAACATGACCTTTTATAGTTATGAAATTATTAACCGCTCTACCTTTACCCTTAGGGGAACATACTTTAGTTTATGGGTAGATACCGACCTTGGTTATGCACAGGACGATTATGTAGGTTGCGATATTCCACGTGGACTTGGATACTGTTATAATGGTGTTGAGGTTGACGGATCCGGGCAGGTTGAAGCTTACGGGGCACAACCACCCGCAATTGGGGTAGACTTTTTCCAGGGCCCATACCTTGATCCTGATACCTGCGACAACCCATCATTTGTTGGAGAAGGAATAAAAGGACCTTCATTCAAATATTCAAATGGTGTGTTACCTTGTGATATCGTTGGCTTCGATTCCACAGACATCATTATGACCTATGGGGAAAACGATGAATTTACCGGTGAATTTAAGGTTAGATCGGAAGCCATTAACGGTATCAACTTTGGAAACGGGATTGTTGACGATGAGCGTTTTGGTATGAGACGGTTTGTTTATCATGATAACTGTAGCGGTGGCCCGCGTTGCGACCCGCAAACTGCGCCTCAGTATTACAACTTCCTTAGGGGTATCTGGAACGACAACACCAAAATGCAATATGGAGGTAATGCCTGGAACATCCCAAATGGAACTTTATGTGATTTTATGTTCCCCGACAATACCGATACCTGTAACTGGGGAACCGGAGGCATTCTGCCAAACGGCGGATGGAACCAAAATGGAAAATACTGGAATGAGAAAACTGCCAACAACAACCCCTTCGACCGCCGTTTTATGCAGTCAGCAGGCCCCTTTACACTCGAACCCGGCGCTGTTAACTACATTACCGTTGGTATTCCCTGGGCACGTGCATCTGCCGGTGGCGCATGGGCTTCGGTACAGCTCCTGCGGGTTGTTGATGATAAATGTCAGGCATTATTCGATAACTGTTTTAAAGTTCTCGATGGCCCGGATGCACCGGATTTAACATTCCTTGAGATGGACAGAAAATT
>JABMQA010000757.1 GCA_013203545.1 Bacteroidota bacterium | reverse complement strand
TTTTAATATTTCGGTGCTCTGCACCTCCCCTTCATTTCTTTATTTATGTATCTACAAATATTTTCGCCACGCTGTGGCTTTTACTTTTAGGTGCGGAGCACCTCAAATCTTTGTAGTAACATTCCGAAAAAATTAATATAAGGTGCAGAGCACCGCAATATTTGATGCAAAGGTTTTGAATGAATTTGCTTTAAAACATTGCATCTGGATCTTGATTGTTAAGGCCAACTATGAATTAATCAATCCATTTGGAGTTTTTCAGCACGCCCTGATTAATTTCACGCATCTCAAGGGTAAATTTTTAAGTTTTAATTGAATGCTCAACTTCAAATAAAACATTGAATAGATCTGGCGCCTCACATCCGATCACTTCATGATTTGTGTGCTTATGGATTGGAAAGGAGTAAATGTCGTGGAGTATTGTTCAATCATGATAGTTTTTCCAATTCAACCCTATACTCCTGTAATACTTCATATTCACCACTCCAGACTATAAAATCGTCATTATCATCAGCGTATTTTCCTGCAATAAAATCATTGTAGAATGATGTTGTATCCTTTTTATATTTCGCTTCAAACCGGGCAATATCAATTTCAATATTTCGGATTCCCCTATTAAGGTCATTGGTCTTATACGCAATAATCGCTGAAACCAGGTCATCATGATTCCCGTTGTAAAGGTTTAGCAATTTGCTGAACTGCTCCCGGTATTGTTCACTAATGTTGATAGTTATCATTATGATTGTTTTTTACAAAGCTAACACATTTTTAATCAACACAAAGATGATTTCATGGCTTTTCTTCCCGGCAAACGGCTTGTTTTTGGAAATACTGTTGATGCGCAAGCTACCTGGATTAAAGGCGGTATGCCATAGTGCAGATCCCGGAACAGTTTTTCATCCCACTCCTCTTTGGGTAGCGTATCGAAGTAGTTGAAAACGATCTCGTTCTCAATTTTGAATTTGATGATTACTACGTGGTGGGGTTGTTGGTTTGGTTCTATCGTGGGCATTGGTGTGTCGGTTATTTTTTAATGGGTTAATATTTTCTAAATTTCGTTTATTATTGTTTGATATTCAATTCACATCATCAGGAATCATCGCCAAGCTGCGTTGGAAGCTTCATAAAAGTGAGATCTGATTCCTGGAAATACAATGCTGACTTACCTCGTCCCTTATTCCCTCAATTTAAATCTATTCCAAATAGATATTCACCTACCTTTGGCTTCTAAAAAATTGATTAGCCATGGGAATAAGGAGATCCATCATTACATCCACGTTTTGTATGCTCTACAAAACCTTTGAGGTAATTTTCACCCATGAAGGCCAATGGGATGACTGCATGAAAACAACTGGAAATTACACCCATGTTACTGAAAATTCATTCAAGAAATTTAAAAATCAGATCGATGACATAGTATAAAATAAAACGTACTCACTTACGCTTTAGGTTCCAATACGCTTGTGTAAGCGGAACCTTAACACTAAATAAAGAAGAAATATAAGGAACACTCACTATACATCCTCGTAAGTGACAATAACGATGATTTAAAAAAGAAAATTGAATCTCTCGAAGCAAAAATAGACAAACTTATTAATAACAATAAAAATTAAAATTATGGATTTTGTAGACCAAATCAATCAATTAGCTGACCGAGTTTTAAAAATGAAGCCTCAGTTATTAACAGAAGAAGCAACTAAAAATGCTTTAATAATGCCATTTATTCAAGCACTTGGATACGATGTTTTTAACCCTTCAGAAGTTATCCCTGAATTTACATCTGATGTAGGAACTAAAAAAGGAGAAAAGGTTGATTATGCCATAATGCAAGAAAACAAAATCGTTATGCTAATTGAATGTAAAGGCGTAAATGATAAGCTTACAAATCACGACACCCAACTAATTAGGTATTTTCACACATGTGAAGCAAAATTTGCAATTTTAACAAACGGTCAAATCTTTAAAATTCTATACAGATTTAGAAGACCATAATAAACTTGATGAAAAACCATTTTTTGAATTGGATTTGCTGAATATCAAAGAACAACAAGTTTCTGAATTAAAGAAATTCCATAAAAGTAATTTCGATATTGATAAAATTATCAGTACTGCAAGTGAACTTAAATATACAAATGCGATTAAAGCAATTTTAAACGAGGAATCAGAAGAACCATCGGAAGCTATTATCAAATTCTTTATACCACAGGTATATTCTGGAAGAGCGACAGAAAAGGTTATTGAACAGTTTAGAGAAATCGTTAAAAAAGCAATAAATCAATGGCTTAGCGATAAAGTAAGTAACCGTCTAAAATCAGCATTAGAAAAGGAAACAGAATCAGATAAAGTGGAAGCGCAAAAAATAGATGCGTATATTGAAAACGGGGAAAATAAGAATATTGAAACTACCGAGGAAGAATTAGAAGGTTTCATGATTGTTAAATCTATAATTCGAGCAAAAGGTGAAATTTCAAAGATTAAGTACAAGGACAATCAGAACTATTTTGCCATATTTTATGAGAAACAGACTCAACCTATTTGCAGATTACATTTCAATCGTGCGCAAAAATACATTGGGTTACTTGATTCAGAGAAAAAAGAAGAAAGAATTGCAATTGATACATTAGATGATATTTTTAATCATAGCGACCATTTGTTAAAGACTCTTGAAAATTACCTGAGTTAAAAAGCAACAAACCGCTAACTACCAACATAGGCAGTACAACCTGCGGTGTTGACAAAATACGATGGAATACACCACTCAGGAAATGGAAAGCTATTGAATAATTATCCATAAGAGGGTATAATATAGCATATAAACTAATAAGATATTAATTATGAATTTTAGGTTGGTTAGATTGAAATTAAATTCACAAATTTAAATGATTCCATAAGCATT
>JABMQA010000756.1 GCA_013203545.1 Bacteroidota bacterium | reverse complement strand
CATCGGCATATAGGGATTTTTGCTCCAAACGGGCTGGAAATAGGTGGTTTCAATTCTCGTTTTTACCTGTGATGCCAAAGATGAGCCATACCGGGGTTCATCCAATGTTAACGCTGCATCACCTGTTACCCTTACATAATAGCCTTCACCGCTTTCAAAATTGCCAATCGTATTGCTCCACTGCCCGTTGGGTGGCGGAAAGGGCAAATGGAAGATCGTACCACCGGCTTCATCAATCACTTTGTATAACAATCCCTGATCGATAAGTGGTTGTACAGCATCAAGGGCATTTTGCGGTTGCTCACATGGATAGCTGATCATGTTCCACCCTTCGACCAAAGGGATGTCGAATGGTGTTTCAACAACAAATCCTTCCAGCGAAAGCTGAGCATTATCTGTTACCCTGATGTAATATCCTTCTGTATTGGCCATATCACCGATGGTATTCGACCATTGGCCGTTAGGCGGTGGGAACGGCAGGTGGAATATAGTCCCTCCGGTTTCGTTCATTACTTTGTAAAGTACATCATTGTCAATCAGCGGTTGGACGATATCAAGCATATTCCAGTTTTCAGGCTGAACCCGTAATGACATCATGTTCCATCCGGTTTGAAGATCTATGGTTTGGGTGATGGCCAGTGTACCATTGAGCTCAACAAAGGCTGTTCCCTGTGAGGTAAATACTTCATCGTACCCGGAATATGGATAAGTTGCCGATACATTTTCCAATACACCACTGGTTTCATTCCAGAATTTGTAGATGATGGGATTTCCGGGTGTATAGCCATTGGCTTGATCTGGCAAAAAGCCGTCATCCATAGAGGCGATAATCTCAAGAAAGACACCACCACCAAGTGTTTCAGTTAACACACCGGCTCCCACACATATTTCTTCGCCTGTATAGGGGTCGATATCAAAGAGCCCTATTTCATTATCGGATTGCAGTGGAATGCCATCAATATTTGACTCAAGGATATAAAAGGTCATAGGGTTGTAGGGAGATGACCAGATTGTCTCAAAATATTGTTGTGGATACGCTTCTACAATAACAGTAATTGTATTCGTAGGTAATGATTCACCTTCATCATAAAGTGCAGTAACATAGTAGTTGTATGTGTTTGGTAAAAGGTTGTCATCAAGATAGGTAGTTCCTGAAACCACTACCTGATTGATCATAACATTGTTTCTGTACACATTGTATCCAAGCAGGCCACGAGTTTCGTCTAATAGGGTATTCGGGACACGAACAGCATCAAAATCCAATTCCATCAGAATTGGTTCTGGTGGTGTCCATGACAAATACACATCGTCACTAATCACCTCAGCCTCAAGATCTGTTGGAGGATCGAGTTGAACTCCCAAAACAGTTAACGTAACGGGGACTTCATAGGTTGGTAAGTTTGGATCGTTAGAGGCAATATTAAGGTATGCCCCGTATGTTCCTCCTTCCAGGCCTGTTGCATCAACCATAAGGGTATGATTTTGAGACTGATTTGCGCCGAGAGAGCCACCAATTGGATTAACAGTAAGCCATCCGCCAGGTCCGCCACCACCTGAAATAATGGTGTAGTCTTCAACTTCACCATAGGTAGCGCTTCCGCAAGGTGTTGGAGGTGTGCTGTAGGTCATCCTTACGCGCATCCTGTGTTCGCCGTTGAGGGCGTCAGGAGGAGCGGTAATGGTACCTTCGAATGTCTGGCCAAATCCACCTACGTTGGTAAGCTGGAATTCCTCGCTGCTTTCGAAATCGAAGTTGTCGTTCCAGTCAACCCATGCATACACAATGTCGCTTGCCCATGCATTGCCGTTTTCAACCGTGATGGCTTCTGACATACCGGCATCGATGGTGGTCATGATATCGGTGTAGTTTGCTACACCTCCCTGCCATCCGCTGGAGTTGTCGATGTCACCACAAATTACCTGTGCAATCCACTCGTCTTGTGTGGTTGTTGAAGCATCACAGTAGGTTGGGATCACGTTGGTAATAGTTACGGTTTTGCAATCGTTGCCCGGGTTTGTATCACCTGAAAGGTTTGTGCATCCCATGAATACATATTCCTGTCCGGGTGTACTCAGGTCAACAGTGCCTGCAAAGGTATAATCAGCAGTTGCACCACCGGCAATAGGTCCGGGTACAGTACCTGTAACCTGTGCACCACCATCCCAGAGTGTAATAAACAGGAATATTGCTTTGTGCATCTGAACCGAAGTTCTTCACCTTAATGGTTACAGTTTCGCTGTTGGTGAGGTATGGCCCTGAAACAGGAGAGACGAATAACTGAACGCCAACGTCAACTGTAGGAGGAGGTCCTGTGAGACCCATCTCGATACCCCAGATACAAATGTTCTGACAAATTCCACCCAGTGTCCATGTACCTGAAATCATATCGGGCTGCATGTACAAACCACCGGCGATATCGGTTCCTGGAATAGGTAATGACAGGATTGT
>JABMQA010000755.1 GCA_013203545.1 Bacteroidota bacterium | reverse complement strand
TCCTCAGGGTTGGGTGCATTGGTGGGAATAGTAAGCCCGTAAATCATGGGCCCGCCTGTTTGAACCAACTTTTCACCCGGTTTTTTACCAAGGATTTCTACACTTACTGTTGCATACCAATCGGTCAGGGAAGGGTTTGCAAGGTTTATGGAGTCGGGTAGCATAAGGTATTGAAGTCCGTGCTGGATAGCAACTGATTTGTAGATAAACAAATAATCGATGGCGTTTGATTGTATCAGAGCAATTAAATCCACCTCTTTCGGGCGGATGAAACGCTGGTCCTTTTCAAGGAGGATGTTACTTAGTCTGTCTATTCCACATATTTTTTCGCACAGTTTTATGACAATAACCGTACGATATCCACATGGATCGGAATCGGGGTTGGATCGGCCATAATAAACATCGCCCTTCATGAGTATCCCGGTCCAGTTGCCGGCATTGATAGTGCTGCCGTATTTGGATTGTTTTCCGTACGCTAACACCATCTCATTTCTCGCAAATTTAATATTCCATGTGGCATATTCCGGTATCAGGAATTTATCGATAACAGCGTAATCAGCCGAAAGCATAACATCACATGGCTTTTTTAGATCGGTAATTTTTCGGGCACATGCCACACTGCCTGCAGCCTCAGTTCTTATGCTGATATCCGGATTAATTTTTTGGTATGTTTCAACCATTTGTTTAACTGGAACCGACAGGCTACCTGCATGAAATATGACCAGTTCGTGTTTGGTGGAATCGCCGGGGGTAGAGCAGGCGTTAAATAATAAAATGAGTGAAAGGATGATTTTAAAACGGAACAGTACATCAAGCCATGGCATTTTGAATACAGATATTACTTATTCCTGATAATTGTAACCGACCCCCTGAAAACATCCGTGCCAAAGTAACCCACGGCTTTCAACACATAAAAGTAGGGGCCCTCCATTAAATTGTCTCCATCCCAGGTGTCGGATTCATAATTTTCTTTGTGGTAAACCATCTTACCGTAGCGGTTAAATATTTTTAAATCGCTGCTCATGTAATTCTCCAGTTTGTCGATGGTAAAATACTGATTATGTTCATCACCGTTTGGTGTAAACACATTGTATATTACTACATCATCATGTTTAACAACCACGGTTTGCGATACCGAGTCGATACATTCATCACTGGTGGTATATTTCAACCACACTTCATAATCCCTAACCATATCGAATACCTTCACAGGCTCATTTTCTGTTGAATAGGTGCTGTCGCCAAAGTTCCAGGTAGGATAGCTAATTTGAATGCTGTCTTCCGTAAGGTTCTCAGAGGAGAAATTAACGACAGGATTTTCGATGAATATCTCTTCAGGATCATAAAGAATGTTTACCTCGGGCATGTCGTAAACTTCCACAAATATGGCCGTATCCCTTATGCAAAGTGTGTCGTCGGTCACCTCGATGGTGTATTCGGCTTCACATAATCCGAAGGCTATCGAGTCGCGCTGCCGGGGGGTGGTATTGGGCCATAGATAAGAATAAGGAGGAAATCCCCCCTCAACGATAACCTGTAACTGGCCTTTACATGTCCCCGGACATCCTGTATTGATCTGGTTTACCTCTTTAAATATCATTCTTGGATAGAGCCAGATCCGGACGCTGTCGGTACAGGTGATGGTATTGGCACTATCGGTGATGGCAACATAAATGGTCGTGGTATCCAGTTCAGGAACAACTTCAACGAAAAAGGCCGTATCGTTTTCAATGACCAGGTCAGGATCATTCGAAGTCCAGAAATATTGGAGTGTATCAGGTTCAACAGATAAAATTACAGGGTATTTATAGCAGGTTATGATGGTGTCTTCCTGCTGGATGTGTGCATTTTGGAAAGCAGCCCAGGTGGTATCTAATGTAAATCCCAGTGTATCGTTAGTGCAGGTTACGGTGTATTGCCCATGCGATTTTGCCCATATGGTTTGCGTTTGCTCATCGGTATTCCATAAATAGCTTAAAAATCCCGGGCCGGCATCCAGGAAAACACTGTCGGAAAAACAGGCCCTCGTGGTGTCTTCCAGTTGTGGCTCCTGCGCAAACAAATGGCCACTACCCAAAACGGATAAAAAAAACAGCAAAAAATATAATTTACTTAAGCTCATATTTTCTTCTTCAGGGTTTGTTATAGACCTATTTAAAGAATTGGCCACGAAAATAGAAATAATTCATCTTAGTTACACTTCTATATTAAAAACTTCCATGTGCAAGCATCATCAGCGTACAATCTTCAACAACCTCCACACCACGTTCAACAGCCATATTCAGAAGCTCAGCGTTTTCTGTACCCGGATTAAAGATAATCCTTTTGGGTTTAATTTCATCCAAAATATAGTTATAATACCTGGACTGGTTTTTCGGGCCAACATACATGGTTATTGTATGCACATCATCCAGCTTTGGAAATCCTGTTTTGATTTCAATATTTTCTATACTGTTCTTTCGTAACCCCAAAGCTTCAACAGGGCAATTAAAGCGGACCAGTTCTTTGACTGCTGCATTTGAATACCTAACCGGGTTTGGACTGGCTCCGATGACCAGTGTTTTTTTTCTATCCTGCAATGTTCAGAAATTTGATACCTTGAAAATGCAAAGTTGCTACATTTATTGTCCAGGACTGCAATAATTTCAGGTGCTGAAAATTATTGAATCATTTCATTTTTAATTGATAAGGCTGTACAGAAATTATCATAAAGACAAAAAGACATTATAATTGAGGGAGTTAGGTGACAAATTAGCATGAAAGTGTTCAAAAGTTCAAGTGGCAAAATTGTTGATTAGCCCCAGCGGCAAAAGCCAAAGAAAGGAGAATATATAAATGAATTTAAATAATTTCACATTAAAGGCCCAGGAGGCCGTACAAAAAGCCCAGGAGATTGCAACGGGTTACCAGAATCCGCAAATCGAAAATGCACACCTGTTGAAGGGGATCCTGACCATAGATGAAAATGTTATTCCGTTTTTGTTAAAAAAAATGGATATCAACATCAATTCACTGAATGGTGAATTGGACAAGATTATCGAAAGCTATCCGAAAACCACCGGAGGGCAGGTGTATTTGTCGTCCGATGCAAATACTGCATTGCAAAAAGCACTATCCTACCTCAAGGATTTTGGGGATGAATTTGTTTCGATCGAGCATGTTTTTCTTGGAATTTTGGCGGTAAACGATAAAATATCAAACCTTCTAAAGGAGCATGGTGTAAACAAGAAAAACCTGATGGAAGCCATTAAGGAATTGCGCAAGGGCTCCAGTGTGAAGAGCCAGACTGCCGAGGATACCTATAATGCACTGAACAGATACGCACGTAACCTGAATGAAATGGCTGCCAGCGGGAAACTTGATCCGGTGATTGGTCGCGATGAGGAGATCAGGCGCATCTTGCAGATACTTTCGAGAAGGACCAAAAATAATCCGATTTTAATTGGTGAACCAGGCGTTGGTAAAACAGCCATCGCCGAGGGAATTGCCCATCGTATCATCAACGGTGATGTTCCTGAAAACCTGAAATCGAAACAGATCTTTTCGTTGGACATGGGCTCTCTGATTGCCGGTGCCAAATATAAAGGCGAGTTTGAGGAACGGCTGAAAAG
>JABMQA010000754.1 GCA_013203545.1 Bacteroidota bacterium | reverse complement strand
GGTTTATGGAGCTTCAATCGCAATATGAATCAAAAATAAGGGAAAAGGAAATACGGTTGCTCCGGCAAAGCGGGCAATATCAACGACGCATAAAGGAGTTGCTTTTTGCAGGGATTTTTTTTATTTTGATCATGTCGGCTTTGCTGGTTTTTTCTATTTGGGCCAGGCGAAAAAAGGATAAAACCATCTATCTCCAGGAAAAGAAATTGCTGGTGCAGGAAAAACAGCTCATAAACAACGAGCTGGCAACAAAAGATCTAAAAACAAAAGAGTTGAACCAGGAAATCGACTACAAAACCCGTCAGCTTACCGCACACGCACTGCATATCATGCAAAAAAACATAATGCTGTATGAATTGATCAAAAGCATCGATGCCATTTCAAAAAATGCAGGTCAGGATATAAAGCCCGACTTGCGGCGACTGAAGATGCAGGTTAAACAAAGTTTGAAAACCGATAAGGACTGGGACGTATTTAAACTCTATTTCGAACAAATAAACACGGATTTTTTCGATACCCTGCTTAAACTTACACCAGAACTAAATACCCACGATCTGAGGCATTGTGCCTTAATTAAGCTAAATCTTAATATCAAGGAAACGGCATCTGTACTGAACCTCTCACCCAACAGCATCAAAAGCGCCCGCTACCGGCTGAAGAAAAAACTTTCGCTGAATCCTGAAGATGATCTGTTTGCGTTTTTAAGGAAAATTTGATATTTATCTGGATTGCAAATTAGCATTGCGGTTGTTGCAAAGATGTACAATCACATATCAAACATCACACATCGGACATCTTAAATCCCTTTCCACCTCCCCATCAAAACAAAGCCACCTTCCTGCTGATACTTCGTTCTCTATCCTCAACCACAAAAATATACACCCCTCGGATGAACTGACCGGTTAAGACTTTTTCCCTGTTTCTGCAATTGTTTTTTGAGTAAATTTCTTGTCCTGAAATATTAAAAACCCTCAGGTTAAAAGTGCCAGGGAACGAAATCCCGATTTGCCCGGATGCCCGATGGGCAATAATACGCAGACCATCTGTTGGATAATCTTCAATCCCTACGGTAATATCGGCCTGCACACATGTTTGTTGTGAAACGCCATAAGGATATACTGCCGACACACAATATTCGTAGCTGCCGTTGGGCATTTTATATTCGGCAAAGGTGGTATCTGAAATCGGTTCGGGAGTAAGCAATACGGTATCCCGGTAAACTTTGTATCCGATCAGATCGTTACTGCTCACCTGCTGCCAGTTCAGGTAAACATCATCATTAATCACCTCGGCAGAAAGACCCTGGGGCATTGGTGGTGGTGGATACACAATGATGTAGTCCTCCCGAACCAGGCTATCGGCATATTCTCCCGAAAGGTGGAGTTTTACAGAGTAGGTTCCCGGTTCTTCGTAAGTAAAGACAGGAGATTCTTCATTGCTGTCAACAATGCCATCATTTTCAAAATCCCATGAGTAGGACAGGTTTTCACCGATGGAGTAGTTGCACCACTCAACTGTAAGGGGGGCAGTGCCTTCAGATTGGGGGGCAGAAAAATTGGTATGCACCGGTTGGCTGCCACCCCAGGCTACGGGATGGTTTACCTGAAAGGTTTTGCCGTTGTCGGTTGAATGAAGAACAAATGCATAACCTTTGTCATACATACCCCAGAAGGCTGTCAAAAGCAAATAGCACTCTCCATCAATCGAACCACCTGTAATTGAATTTACATTCACACCCCATTGAACCGAACTGCTGGATGGATTTCCATAAACAATGTCCTGTAGATCCCAATTGTAACCGTAGTCCTTTGAATAACTTATCCATATTTAATCTCCGGTCATCATAGGAATCCTGTAAGCGTAAAGTTCTCCGGGATTTGCACCAAGACAAAGTTCTTGAATTGGAGTTTCGGAAATGTTTATGGTATCAATTAAAAAGCAATCATTGTAGTTGTTGTATGAACCAAAAAGATAATAACCACCCGACTGATCATTAATAAAAACATACATCAGATCACCATTTTTATCACCTGCAATACTTTGCAGGCCATATATTTCCGGCAAACCATTCACCTGGTGATCAATCCAGGTCTCTCCATAATCTTCGGAATGCTTTGATAAACCACTGTAAATAAAGCCTTCATGTACACCTGAAAACATTTCTAAATCATAATTTCCAGGACGCTGTATCCATGAACCGGGATATCCAAAATTATCCGAAAAATACAAATGTTCATTGCTACTAACAGTATAAATGCAACCCGGTGATTTATCAGCATAAAGATATGGGTTCCAGTTTTCCGGATTAATCAGCGTAGCTGTTTCACCATGATCTGTTGACCTGTAGATGTTATACCCATTACTGTTATCACAAATAAAATATATCTCTCCAGGGGTAGGACCGGATGCAATACTTTGTGCTTTCACCGCAATTAGACCACCACCAATAAAGCTTAAAAAAAACATATATGTAAAAAAAACTTTTTCATATTCCCTCCAACTTATTGAATTATTATTTTTCTTGATACAGACCCGGAACTATTTGCTATATTAACAATATAAACGCCGGGCTTTAATTTCTTGTCGTTCACACCACTTTGATCAAAGTAAAAAATATTTTGACCAGCCTTATCATGCACAGAGCGGCTTAACACGTTTTTCCCTGAAGGCGCAAACATATCAATTCTTGTGGTGCCTTCCTCGCACGTAGAATATTCGATAGTGAAAAAACCTGTTGTAGGATTGGGGAAAATGTTAATAATTTGCAGGCATTCATTCTCTGGAATTGAATTTTGCTTTTCCTTCGGATTGCTGAACAACAATTCCTTTGTCCGTATGATGTGGGAAATTTCAGATTCGGATAGTTCCTGATCCATTCCATCAATGGCAGATAGCGATTTAAACCCACCCGATTCCAGCAGGGTGTTCGAAATATTGATGATGGCATAGATGGAATCGTACCACGAAGGCTGGTTGTTCAGTATCGCTTCATAGCCTGCTATGGCAGCATTGTAGTTAAAGTTGTGGCGCAAAGCCAGCAACATGTAATCCATGGCATATTTTTGAAGTTGAGCATTCAGTGTTGTATCCTGAACAAGCGATTCCATTTCATCAATGAAGGATAGCCATGATAAACCTCCCTCGCGGTGGCATTGGTAGCTTCCGGTTACCGACCACAAGGCTTCTGTTTCTTCCGGGTAGGTATCTATCAATTGGTTGAAAATTTGTACAGCGCTTGTATATTTCTGCTCGTTGTATTGTTCAAAAGCCATTGCAAGCAGGTCGGCTGCTCCGCCGGCACCCTGGTTCTTGAAGCTGGTTTGTGCACTATCAAGCAATGGTACCACCTCAAACTTGTTGGACGGGACGAAATGGGTGAGCACTTCACTGGAAACAGTTGACCCGTAATAGTTATTTCCTACACGAAGACCGCGGCTGGGAGGCTCACTATAGAAAGCCATGTAAACACCCAGGGTATCGTTGTAGATGTCGTTGTATCCACCAACAACATAGGGTGTGGAACTGTAAATAGAAATGGCTGAATCGTTGTTGATGATGCCATTGTTGTAGTGGATGGTTGTTGAAAAGGGGCTGGCGAGGTAGGGCGTACTGCCTGCATGGGCCGCCACGGCTTTGGCATTGTCTGTAAAATAATTGTCCCGGATAACCGGTGAGTTGGCATAGGCACACAGGCCAATGCGGTTGTTTTTAAAAGTATTGTAGCGTATGGTGGTGGAAGCTGTGGAATACAAAAACAAGCCCACCTCTGCATTTTCGATGTAGCAATACTCCAAATCAACAGTACCGTTGGTTTTGGCTGTGATGCCGCCCCAGTAGCTTCTGTCTGCGCCCATGATGTTGCCTGTAAATTTGATGGGGTGCTATTCGCTTCCGTGGGCAATGAGTTTGCCATACACAATGAACTCCGCATCTTCCGTTGCGTAAATTCGTGTATCAGGTTTAACTATTACCGTGGCTCCTGACGGAATCTCGAAAGTATCGGGGATACTGATGTTGTCGGTCCAGTAAACGGTGTCGTTGGTTTTGTAGTAGGCGGGCTGCATAAAGTTGCAGTTATTTCGTAGGTTGCCGAGTTCGCCCTGCCATTGCCAGGTTTTGCTATCCTCCAGCAGCTCAATGTTGCTTAAAAATCCACTGTTATTTATAATAATATCCACTTTCCCGTTTTTTTCTTTATCAGCGAAGGCGTATTTACTATTTATTTTACCCAGAGGTTTTTTGAAAATGAGTGAGTCAAGCGAATTTTTTGCTTTCAGGTAATATCGCGATTCTTCATCCACTTCATATATCATATCCGGATGATCATCATTATCGACATCACAAAACCCGGCAAATTTATAGAATGTGGTGTCAGAGATATCAGACTCATTGAGTCGTTTATCATACAAATATATCCCATCATCTTTTGCTGATAATATCAATTCCAAATCTCCATCATTGTCCGAATCATAAAACCATGGGCCTAAAACATTTGCTTGGGGGATCAGTGTACTATCATAATCAAGCTTTTCAAAATCTATCAATGCCATATAGGAATTGGTATTTGTATGTTTGTATCTCAATGCAAGCCTGAAATTGGCACCGGTTTCCATTTCCGCTGCTACCAAAGGGCTTAAAATATCCATACAATCATGAATAATAATTGTATCCACCATTTGTGGAGCGCCATTTTGATTTTCTTCCACGAAAAATATCCGGCCATCTTCTGTTGCAGTTACCACCAAATATTTGGCGCTTTCAGCATCAAAAAAGCATACTGGCGGATACATGCGAACCGGATTGAGTTCCTGAGTATTGTCGTAAATCCAGGAAAAATCTTCAAGTACCCATCTTTCACTAAATTCGTAGTCAAGGCATGTTAAACTATAATACCAGCAGGTATCTTCACGACGAACATCATTGAATAAAATATAGTCATCACCGGAGTTATTCATAAACCCCAGGGATGATTGCCCGAAATATGTTGAATCCAAGGCTGTTTTTGTCCAGATAGAATCGCTTGTATAAGATGATATTGAGCTGACGCTTGAAGTTTGCATATCAATCAGGTTTACAAATTTTTGATCATCTGAAATTGAGGTGCCAACAGAAGAATATCCATTGGATGCCAGGGTATTTTTAAGCACGATGTCACCATCGAAATCAAAAATATGATTTCCGGCAATAAGTTGATCTGTGTTGCTTGAATCAGTATAATTGTAACTTATGGGATTGGTATTTGGGGCGCGTGAAGAGATTGAATTTATTGCCTCAATGTTTAGTATTGTAATATCTACAAAACCAATATTGTTAATTTCACTAAGTTCATCCACAGTGTTATTGGTATCAACCACCACTTTAATGTCATAATAACCTTCAGGAAACATATTAGGAAGTATTTCGAATGTTAGGGTTTTGTGTGAAAACCCATCAAGGCTGTCGATTGAAACAGTGTTGATTAGTGTATAATCCCCATCATTAATCATCCTGGCATAGCAGGCTGTAACAAATGAATCATCAATATCAACCCCCATAATATTACTAAGACTTGCCTGAACTGATATTGTGTCAGTTGGTTTATGCACCAAATTTCCAGTCGTTATATTGCTGATTATAATATCAGCTTTCAGGGTATCGATGTTTTCATAAAAAAGATTTAATGCCGGATCACCGAAAAAATTAAAATAGTTTGATACGTAATTTGTAGAAGTTGTTTTTAATTGCGTTTCAATATAGGAAGATCCTAAAACCGATGAATTATATAGCAATGAATTCATTAAATGGTACCCAATCATCTTGCTTACTGGTGTAAACGAGACACTCTTGTTAGCGCCAATTGCACCTATCAATCCTTTTAAACTGTTATAATTTAATAGGCTTTCACAAAGACATTCATCTTTATAGTGAAATATACCTGTTCGACATGCATTAAAAAATCCGAAAGGAAGCCTGTTATTATGAGTTGAATCTAGATCATCCTGATTAAATCCTAATGCAACACTTATAGAAGTTGTATCGCCATGTCCCATGTAGTGTAGAAATGATAATTCCTTTTGATAAATATTTTGTAAAGTTTCTATGTCATAAGGCTTTTTATATATCCATTCCGGGTGAAAATACAAGTTGTCAAAATCATCGGGTGTCATCATAAAAATACTATCTCCAGGTGTAATATTCACTATTTCCGTAAAACAATCGTTTATTTGTGGATAAAAACCATCATCATTATCACAGAGCTGTAAATATTGATATTTATATTCAAAATCATATGGGCTGAAATTAATGATTTTTTCAACCACATTTTTCACTTGCGTAGTATCATCTACGCTGCAACGGCCAAGCATAATATCTGGGTAATCGTCGTATTTGTCGCCTACTTGTGTTAGCCGGGTGAAATAGACGTCGTAGCCTTCGGAATGGGTGGGGACACATTCATCTTCCGGATTAGTACCAAAAAAAGCATCCCCGAATAAATTTACATAAGCCAGTTTTCCATCATATGTATGGTTTGCATTACCATAATAAAAAGTATTGCTTAACAGATTTCGCATTTTATCTTTATTGTAAAAGCCTGTAAGTGTATCCTCTTCTTCAATATCTATCATCTTAATTAATACAATATCAAATCCATTAAAATCAGCTCTGTGCTGTGCAAGTGACTCAATTTTATTTCTTGCTACGGTATCAGTATAAAAATCCTGATGTGTTATTATCACATAATCACAGGTATCTTCGATAAAGCCATTCGGAAAGGAAGTTACCCATTTAATGCTACCGGAATCTTCCAGTCCAGACCCGCAGCTAACAGACGCATTTACGCCATTAGATTCATAATTGATTAATGTATTACCAACAACTTCATTAAATATACCCACATCATTATTCACGGAGCCAGAAGGATTGTTAAAAGTTAATGTGACCTGAAAATCTGAGTAAGCTTTAATAATATCTTTTGCAGGATTGAATTGTAAAGGGTACAAAACTACTCTCACAATATGTTGATCCCGTATCGCCCCTTTGTCCATTAATTCACCCACATATCCAGGAAAAATCGCATCTGTTGAATATGCTGTACTGTCATAGGTAAATTTTTCAATCATTGCAATTGCACCTTCTGTAGTTGTGTCAGCTACAAGCTCTGGTGCCGGATAAATATTGTATCCAGAAAACTGTAATGAATCTAAAAGTTCTATTTCTAAATTGACACTATCACAGGCTGGTATTGCCACGAGAAATGAAACGATGGGCATTTCAGGAAAACCAACAGAATCCATTTTCGTATGTTCTTTTATATTTACACGGTTAAAAGTGTCAATTGCTGTTTCAAACATACCAGGAATCGTAACATTGAACTTTACAATCGTATCGTTTGATTGTAGAATATCGTAATGCGGTGTGGTAGTTTCTGAAGCATTGAACTCAATCCAGTCCTGAGCAGATAGAGAAGCAAGAAACAGAAAGATGGCAAAAAGTAGCATTAATTTTTTCATGACATTATTTTTTTATGATTTTAAAGTTTGATGAATTATTTTGGCTTGAAATACTCAGAACATAAATACCGGGCTTGAGGCCTATCGTATTAATGTTAATTGATTCGGTATCATGGCTGTTTATCCGCATAACTTCTTTTCCATTTAAGTTATAGATAATTATCGAATATGATTCTGTGGGAATTAACGACGAAACAATAAGCTTTTCCTTAAATGGATTTGGAAGGATTTGAACCTTTTTTATTGAATTTTCCTGTACTTTGGTAATAGTATCAATAACATGAATATAATTAGTTTTAACAAACGTATTGGTACTGTCAATACCGACAACTGTTAATTTTACAGAATAACAACCTGTATCATAATATATCCAGGTTGGTGTTTCCTCAAAAGAATCTACAATTCCATCATTCTCAAAGTCCCACTGATATTCCAGCACTTCTCCAATAGAATAATTACAAAATTCAACTTGTGTCGTTAAATGAACTTCCTGATCAGTTGTAGAAAAATTTGCCAACATCGGTTCATTACCCTTTGAAAAAGGATGATAAATATTAAATGTAACTCCATAATCAACTGAGTGAAATATATAAACATGAGCATTCTGCCACATCAGATTTAGGAAATTGTATAGTATAAATAATTCTCCATCTTCACGCCCACCTTCAACTCCGAATGAATAATAATTATACATGTTTAATTCATTCATTTTTGTAAACTCACTTCCAAAATCGTCACAAAAATATATTTCATAAGGGTTAAAAGTAAATGGACGATACCTTATTGTAAATAATTCACCTGCATTATTTCCTCTGGTCAAATGCTTGAAAATATTTGTATCTTCATGTATAGCATTAATAATGGAAAGGTTTTCAAAATTATCATATGTAATTAATAAAAAAACAGAATCAGGAATTGAGGAAGATTTAGTTACTGCGTATCCTGTCCCTATTTGATTATCAATTTCAGATGCTTTTAAGCTACCGAAAAAACCATTAGCTGCATGACTAATAAAGTTACTCCCATAATCTTCACTGTGTGAAGCAATATGGTTAAAAATATAACCTTCATTGACTCCACTGTTTATATCATCAGAAATGTCACCTTGTTTAAAGACCCAAGTACTTTGATTACCAAAGTCTTGAGAATAATAAAGGTTTACAGGTAATTTTTGACAATAAATACCTCCTTTTGTTTTATCTGCTGATATGCTTATTGCATCCAGTGTACTATCCACACAAACCGCAGATTCTCCAAAATCGGCAGAATAATAAAGCCCGGTTCCTGTGTGGGTAGGGCCAAGGAAGTAGATTTCTCCAACGTCAGGCCCTCTTGTTATTTTTTGAGAGAAAGAGATTATTGCCAAAAGCAGCAAAACGTGTAATAGTATCAATTTTTTCATAAGACGGTAATTAGAAGTTTTAAGCATCATTGAATTTCATTTCAAACAATTTAAAATCAAATGCGCATCAAATCTATGTTTTTTTTTATGTGAAATCATAATTAATTTATTTTTAAGGATTGTAAAAAACCAGGAATTGAACCAGAGTTAATCATGTCATCTATCATTATTATAACAACATTAAACCCATTAAAATCTGCCCGATGCTGTGCAAGTGCTTCAATTTCACTTTTCGCAACAGGGTCGGTATAAAAATTATTATGCGTTATTATCAAATAATCACAACTGTCTTCAACATAGTCATTTGGAAATGAGGTAACCCATTTAATACTTCCTGAATCCTCCAATCCTGCTCCACAACTAACTGATGCATTCAATCCATTTGAATTGTAATTAATAAGTGTATTACCAACAACCTCATTAAAAATTCCAACGTCCTTCTGCAATGAACCTGATGAATTATAAAATGTTAAAGTAATCTTCGCTTGTGAATAAGCCCAGATTTCCTTATTTACCGGATTGAACTGAATAGGGTAAAACAACACACGTACTACATCCTGTGCCCTTATTGCACCTTTGTCAGTTGTTTCTGCAACTGTGCCAGGAAACCAACCATCCGTTTCATACGCAGTTGAATCATATGCGAATTGTTCATTTAAAGCTATTGCTCCTTCCGCAGTGGTGTCTTGTATTAATTCTGGTGCCGGATAAATATTCATATTGCTGTATTTAATTGAATCCAAAAATTCAACATTCAAAATTAAACTATCGCAGGTCGGAATGGCAACCAAATATGAAATAACAGGCAGTTCAGGATATCCAATTGAATCCATTCTTGTATGTTCTTCTATCAATACCCTGTTAAAGGTGTCAACTACTGTTAAAAACATACCGGGAACATCAATTTCAAATTCCACAATTGTATCCGTGGATTTTAAGAGTTCGTAACTCGGTTTAGTACTTTCACTTACAGTAAATTCAATCCATTCCTGCGAATATCCTGCAAAACTTAAAAGAAAAAATATAAAAATTAGTGTTCTTGTTTTCATTTGTTTGCTATTTAATGGTTAATGATGATTTTTTTGGTTTGTGATTGTTCTGGTGTGCCCATTTTTAAGAAGTAGATTCCATTTTGCAAATCAGTTACTGGAATTAAAATTGATCCTTGTGGGCGGTCTTTTTCCAAATCAAAAAAACGAATCAGCTTTCCATTCGAATCATAGATTCTTAAATCCAATATATCGGTTTGGTTAGGCCTAATTGAAATATTCAAATGATCTCTTAATGGATTGGGATAGATGCTAATTTTATCGTCCATGCCCCCAATAAAATCAGTATTGATCAAATTGTCCACATGAATGTAATCATACCTGATTCCATAATCCTGAATTATTCCTCCTTCCCCGGTAATCGAAAGTTTAACTGTATAATATCCCAAATCCTCGTAGGTATGGTTTGGGTTTTGTTCATAAGAATCAATTGTCCCATCATTGTCAAAATCCCATTCCCATGTTTCCGCATCATTTGATAGATCACTGAACTGAACAGTGTCTCCAGGTTCAACAAGTGTATCTTCTGCTATGAAGTTTGCATAAATAGGGTCGGGGCCAAGGGCAACAGGGTGATAAACAT